>JAMPYD010000001.1 GCA_023700845.1 Elusimicrobiota bacterium
GAGTACATGATCACGTTCAGCGACAGGCGCTTGGCGAGCTCGCGCTGCGCCTCCCCGCCGGGCACCGCCGCGCGCAGCGGCTTGCCCAGCGCGTCCTTGGCCCACGCGCCGAGGACGTCGTCGCGCGTGTACAGCACCGCGACGCGTCCGCCCCAGTCCACGCCCTCGACGGCGCCGTGCACGCGCACGCGCCCGGCGGGCCCGCGCAGCAGGAAGAAGGTCCGGTAAAGGACATGATCCGCCGGCAGCGGCTTGAGGCCCGAGTCCGGCAGCACGCGCGCCAGCTCGCGGCGCACCCAGCGGTCGAAGGAGCCGGGCGGACCGCCGCCGGAGTCCTCGATCCACAGGAACCCGCCGCCGGAGATGAACTGACGCAGGCGCCGCAGCTCGTCGTCCTGGAGCGGGGGCGGAGACGAGGTCCCGGCCAGGTAGACGAACGGCGACGAGAACAGCGCCGGGTCGCGCAGGGAGATGAGGCGGCGCTGGGGGGAGACGCGGACGCTGGTGACATCTCCAAGCCAGGCGATTAAATGCCCGGGGGAATCTGGATAGGGATCCCAGGTGTCGCCGTGCTGTATCTGCGTCCAGATGAAGCGGTCCCCTTGCTGCGCCCGGGCACGCGAGGGGAACGATCCCAGCCACATTGCCGTTAAAATCGTTGCCGTTAAAATCTTCGCCGTCGGGGCCGCTTTCGAGACCGACAACGAAACGGATTTCAACGGCAACGACAGGAGCATCTCGAGGACGAGCATCATCGCCGCCAACAAAAGAAGCCAGATCGACAGATCTTTCCCATACACGGCATCGACGAACTCAGAATCCAGAGAATCAACATCGCTCGATCGCCACGGCGGATTCACCGCCTGCGTCAGATCGCTCTCCCCGCGCGACGCGTCGAGGTTCGCCGCGACCGTGAGATCGCCGCCGCCGTCCTCGAAGGTGTAGAGGCCCGGCATCGACGTCTCCGGCAGCACGGCCCTGCGTCCCGAGACCTCGAGCGTCGTGCCGCGGCCGTCGGGTCCGCGCACGGTGATCCGGTTCGGAGCCGGCTCGCCGGACGACCAGGACCGGACCACCGGCTCGCCGACCTTCACGCGGCGGGCCGAGTCCGACGCGGACGCGGCGACCGAGAGGGACAGGCAGGCGCGCGCCCAGGGGATGAAGAACGGCTTGAGGCCCAGGTTCGACCAGCCCGCGTCGAGCGGCGCGGCCCAGACCACGGCCCGTCCGCGGCCGACGCCGCCGGCGACCAGCAAAGGGGAGCCGGCGCGGTCCGCGGCCCAGACCTCGGAGCCGGCCGCGGGCTCCAGGGAGTAGGCGCGCGCGACGGCGACCTTGGCCAGATCCAGCTCGTCCCAGCCCGCCGTGGCCTCGCCCGCGCGCGCCGCCCGGACGCCGGACGCCGGCTCGCGCGCCGCGCCGAGCCGGGCGGGCAGCCACGGGTAGGCCGCCAGGTCCGCCGCTTCCGCGCGCGCGCCCGGCACGAACCACACCCCGCCGCCGCGCTCGGCGAAGCCCTCGAGGCCGGCGGACAGGCCCGGGGCGGGACGGCCCGCGTCGGCCAGCAGCACGGTGCCGTACTTCGCCAGGTCCGCCTCGTTCCACCGCGCCGCCTCCAGGAAGTCGGCGTCGCGCCCGGCCAAGGTCTCGGCGCCGCCGCCGAACAGCTCGCGCAGGAACCAGCCGGGACGTCCGGCCCGGAAGAACGAGGGGTCCGTATACAGCACGAGGACGCGGGGGGACGGACGGTGGGTCAGGGAGAAGTACGCCTCGTCGTCGGCCGGCAGGGAATCCGCGCGCGCCGCGACGCGCCCCGCCCAGGCGGGCGCCGACGGCCGCTCCGCCGCCGGGAGGGACATCGCGGCCCGCGTCTCCCCGCCGGCCGGGGCGGACGCGGACGTCGAGGCGCCGCGGCGCAAGTCGACCCAAAGGTCGACTTGTTTAGTAAACGAACTCCCGGAGGCCGCCAGCTTCACTTCAAGCCGCGGGGCGCGCGCGCTCGAGTCCGGCGCCGGGCCCGGGGTCCCGAGCCAGGCGTTGGGCAGAACGGGGAAGCGCAGGCCCAGCACGGCCGCGCCTTCGGCCGGCGGCGGCGCGCCTTCGCGCAGCCCGTGCTCCGCCCCGTCGCCGAGCACGACCACCGCTCGGCGGCGGCCCTTGGGGCTGTCCGCCAAGGCCTTCGCCGCGTCCGCCAGCGCGGGCGCGACGGCCGTGCCGCGCCACCCCGGACGCGCGGCCGAGAGGGCCGCGTCGGCGGCGCGAGCGTCGCCCCACGCCAGCGGGGCCTTGAGCTTCTCGTCGAAGACGCCGACCGCCACCCGATCGCCGGGGGCCAGGCGCTTGAGCAGGCGCCGCCCCGCCTCGCGAGCCGCGTCGAAACGGACCGTGACCCCGTCGCGGGCCCGCGTCGAGTAGGACGCGTCCAGCAGGAGCACGAGATCGAGGCCAGCGGCGCCGGCCGCGGCGTCCCCTCGCCGCGCGGGGGCGGCGGCGGCGAGCACGAGGGCCGCGAGCAGGACGCAGCGCGCGGCCATCAGCGCGAGTTCGCGCAGGCGCGCCTTGGGCTTGGCGCGCGCGTCCACGGCGCGCAGCAAGGTCAGGTCCGAGAACGGCACGCGGCGCGCCGACCGCCGCGACAGCAGATGGAGCACGACGGGTGCTGCCGCGAGCGGCAGCGCCCATAATATCGCCGGGAACCCGAACCTCATCGCGACAGCAGACGGCCCAGAGCCGCCTCCCAGCGCCCGCCCGTCTCCGCCGTCGTATAGGCGATCTGCGCGCGGCGCAGAGCCCCCGCGTACGCCTCGGCCTGCCGGGCGAACGCCGCGCGGTACGCCGGCGCCGCTTCCCGCGCGTTGACGAACAAGGGCTCTCCGCCCTCGAGCCCCTCCATGAGGCACGGGCCCTCATACGGGAATTCGCGTTCGTCGGCGTCGAGCGTGCGCACCACGAGCACCTCGTGCCGCCTCGCGGAGAGCGAGCGCACGGCCTTGAGCGCCCCGGCGGTGTCGCCCATGAGGTCCGAGAGCAGGACGACCATCCCGCGCCGCGGGAGCGCTTCGGCGGCGGCCTCGATGGCGCGGGAGAGGTCGGTCTCGCCGCCGGCCTCGGCCTCGGTCAGCGCCGCGTCGAACGCGCCGAGTTGCGCCGCGCCCGCCCGGGGGGGCAGAGCCAGCTTCGCGTCGACTCCGAACGTCACGAGCCCGGCCTCGTCGCCCTGCGCCAGCGCCAGCCACGCGACGCCGGCCGCGAGCCTGCGGCCCAGGTCGAGCTTCGACGGCCGCCCCGCCCCGGCGTACGCCATCGACGCGGAGCGGTCGAGCAGGACGAAGACGGGGATGCGGTCCTCCGCGCGGAACTCTCGCACGTAGAACCGGTCGAGCCGCGCGTAGGCCTTCCAGTCGATGCTGCGGGACTCGTCGCCGTAGGAGTAGGGGCGATGCTGGGCGAAATCCCGCGAATGGCCCCGCGCCAAGGTCCGGTGCTTGCCCGGCGCGCCCGACAGGCCCGACGCGCGCCGTGGCGAAAGGGCAAGGCCCTTCAGCCGTGCTTGCGACTCCGGCTCAAGCCACCGCATCTAGCAGGCGCTCGATGAGGTCGTCCGCGACGATGCCTTCCGCATCCGCCTGATAATTCAGCACCAGCCGGTGCCGCAGCACGGGCTTGGCCACCCGCACGAGGTCCTCGTCGGAGGCGACGAGGCGGCCTTCGAGCAGGGCCCGCGCCTTCGCGCCGAGCACGAGCGCCTGCGAGGCTCGCGGGGAGGCGCCCCACGACACCCACTGCTTGACGCTGTCGGAGGCGAGCGCATCCTTGGGGCGGGTGGCGCGCACGAGCCTCACCGCCCGGTCCACGACCGGCGCCGGCACCGGCACGCGCCGCACCAGCTCCTGCAGGTCGAGGACCTCGGCGGCGGTCAGCACGGGCTTGAGCTCGAGCGTCGCGGCCCCGGTCGTCTCGGTGACGATCCGCCGCTCTTCTTCCAGAGAGGGGTACCCAAGGAGCGACTGCAGGAAGAAGCGGTCGAGCTGGGCCTCGGGCAGCGGATACGTCCCTTCCTGCTCGATGGGATTTTGGGTCGCCATGACGAAGAACGGGCGAGGCAACCCGAAAGTTTGAGATCCGGCGGTGACCTGGCCCTCCTGCATCGCCTGCAGCAAGGCGGCCTGGGTCTTCGGCGGGGTGCGGTTGATCTCGTCGGCCAGCACGAAGTTGGCGAACACCGGGCCCTTCACGAAGCGCAGCGAGCGCGCGCGTGTGACCGGGTCCTCCTGGAGGATCTCCGTGCCCGTCACGTCCGAGGGCATCAGGTCCGGCGTGAACTGCACGCGCGAGCTCTGCAGGTCGAGGATGCGCGCCAGGCTCGTGACCAGCAAGGTCTTCGCCAGGCCGGGCACGCCCTGGAGCAGGCAATGCCCCTTGGCGAACAGGGCGATCAGGACCTCCTCGACCGTCCCTTCCTGGCCGATGATCACCCGTCCCAGCTGGTCGAGGATGGCGGCCCGCGCCTCGCGCAGGCGCGCCGCCTTCCTGACGTCGTCCGTGGTCTCGCTCATGACGATAGCCTAGCGTTTTTGCGCCGAAGGCTCCATATCAGGAGGATGACGGCGCCGAGGGTCGCCAAGCCCCCGAACGCGAGCGCACGGGGGGAGGCCTCCTTCTTGATCGGGATGCGCGGGGTCGACGCCAGCAGGCCCGGGACCGCCGAGGGGCCGGCCTTCAACGCCGCGAGCACCCCGGCCATCAGCTCGTCGGCCGCGGGGCCGCGCCCGAACAGCTGGTAGCCCCAGTAGCCCCAGGGGAGATAGCCGACGGACAGCTTCTCGCCGCTCGCCGCCGTCGCCCAGGAATGGATCCCGACCGGCCCCGCGGGGGTGGCGGATTCCGCGATGGGGCCGACCTTGGCCGCGGGCACGCCCGCCGAGGACGCGGTCAGCTCGCGCACGATCGCGGCCTGCTCGGACGGCTTGGTCGCGTCCGCCTCCGCGAGCTTCTGGAAGACGATCTCCGAGCCCGAGCCCTGGATCACGAGCACGAAGCCCTTGGCCGCCTCCGCGTCGAGCAGCGCGCGCGCGCGCAAGCCGCCGCCGAGGGCCAGCTCGAGCTGGCCGTCGGCGCTGCGCGCCACGCCCCGGCTCTGGATGGCGCCCTCGAGCCTTCCGATCTTGAGCGCGCCGAGCAGGCTGTCGAGCATCGCCTCCGGCGCGGCGCTCAGGAGGACGGCCAGGTGCGCGGCGTTGCTCACGGAGAACAGGGCGATCACGACCCTCTCCTCGCCTCCGAGCGTCGCGCGCAGGAGCTGGGCCTTGAGGCCGTTGCGGAACACGCGCGTCTCCACGCGCCCCGTCGTCCGGTAATCGAGCTTGGTCGCCGCGCGCAGGCCGGCCAGCACGTCGTGGAGATAGCCGCGCACGCCGGCGGGGTTGTCCATCGGCGCCAAGGGCGCCGCCTTCACGAGGAACGAGCTCGTCTCCGGACCCTTCAGCGCGATCACCGCGTTGCGCGCTCTGCCCTCGTTCGTCACGTCCCGCCAGCCGCCGGGCGGGTCGATGGTGGGGGCGCCGTGAGCGAGGACGGCGTTCAGGAAAGTGAAAACAAGCGCGTTTCTCATCGGGCGTATTTTATCAGACTTGGCGGCCGGAGGGGACCGCGCGGATGACGCACAGCGACGCCGCGCCCGCCGCGAGGTGCTTGAGGCTGTGGCCGCTGAGCGCGCCCAAGGCCTCGAGCACCGGACGGTCGTAGAGCTCGAGCGCCTTCGCGGCGGCGTAGAGGGCGACGCCGAGCATGAGCGCCTTGCCGTCCAGGTTTTTCTTGGGATAGGACAGAAGGATCAGGGGCATGAGGGCTATCGGAAGGAACTGGACGAGGATGTACGGCCGCAGGTCGTCGGTGAGATGCCAGTAGAGCGCGCTGGCGAGGCCGGCCGCGACGAGGGGGACCAAGGTCTTCGCGTCCGTCACGCGGTCCTCGAGCAGCAAGGCGAACAGGGCCATGAACGCGACGGTCATGGGCAGGCGGTCCCACAGCAAGGTCGCCGACGTAGGGCTCAGATGATAGTAGGCCGAGCCCAGGCTCACGAGCGCGATGCCGGCGCACAAGACGAGGTAGCCGGTCTTCATCCGCGGCGCCGGGCGGCGCGTCAGTCCGTAAAGCCCGACGAGCAGGAAAGGCAGGTTCGAGAGCACGTCGGCGAAGTTGGGGATGCCGGCGAAGGACCGGACGTCGGCGAACGCGTGGTAGGCGGGGTCCTGGGGAATGGGCGCGTGCAGGGAAAGGGCGACGACGGCGACGGCGGAGATGGCGATCAAGACGGCCGCGCTGTGCCTCACTTTCAAGCGCCGACTCCCCTGGAAAGTGCTACTTTCAAGTGCCACATTGCATACATCAATAGCATCGTATTTATATTGATTATTGCAGATCTACGAGCGGATCTTAAGTCTGAAAAGTGCTACATGGTCCGCCTGCCCGATCAGTCGCCGGGGATGCGGGGAGCGCACTTGCCGCTGACCATGCCCTCATCGTCGCGGCAGGGGCCGGCGGAGGCGGCCTCGACGTCGGGGTCCTTGGCGGCGGTGTTCCGGAAAACGCAGCCGGAGAGGGCGGTCGTCACGACGAGCAGCGGGAGGAGGAGTCTCATGGGGTGGACTTCAACTGTAGCACGAACTCGTCGTAGTTCTCACCGGCGGAGTTGGAGAACTTATCCTCGCCGATGATCTTGAAGCCGTTGCGCCGGACGACCTTCAGCGAGGCGGCGTTATGCTGGGCGACGCGGGCGTATAACGGGCGGAAGGCGTACTCCTTCAAGAACAGCCTCAGTGCCTTGGTGGCGACGCCCTTGCCCCAGTGGTCGCGGGAGATCCAGTAGCCGACCTCGCGGTCGGGGCGGACGCGGACGAAGCAGACGAGGTAGCCGGCGGGGGCGCCGTCGAGCAGGATCAGCTTCTTTTCGACCGACGGGTCCTTGAGGATCTTCTTCCACTGGGCGTAGAAGGGGGCGCGCTTCTTGGGGATGAAGCCCGCGAGGCGGTTGGCGACGGGGTCGGATTGGTAGGAGTAAAGGATCGGGACGTCGGCGGGCGCGACGTCGCGAAGGGTCACGCGCGCGCGGGACCCCTTCATTCGAACGTCAGCACGAGCTTGCCGACCGTCTCGCCCGCCTCGAGCTCCCGGTGCGCGTCGGCCACGCGCTCGACGGGGAACTCTTTCACCGGCGATTTCTTCAAGAGCCCCTTCGCCATCCAGGCGGAGATCGCGTCGAAGCCGTCCTTGGCGAGCTCGGCCTTGTCGGTGAGGAACACGACGTTGAAGCCCATCACGGAGCGGTTGGTCGCCGTCATCTCGAGGGGGGAGAAGCGCGGCACCTTAAGCCAGTTCCAGGCCAGGGACAGCTTCGAGGGGCGGCCGCCGCGCGGGAACATCTCCGCGAAGCCGTAGATCACGAGCCGCCCCCCGGGCTTGAGCCGCTGGAAGCCGGGACGAGGGGTCGTCACGCCGTTCGCGTCGAAGATCGCGTCGAACCCTTCCGGCGCCGCGCGATCGACGTCCTTCCAGAGAGCCGGCCCGCGCAGGACCACCGCGTCCGCGCCGAACTCCCGGGCGACGGCGGCTTTCTTCTCCGAGCCCACCACCGCCACCGTCCTGCAGCCCAGCAGCTTCGCTTGCTGGAGCAAGGCCGTCCCCACGCCGCCCGCCGCGGAGTGCACCAGCACGGTCTCGCCCGAGCGGACCTTGGCCACGCCCTGGAGAGCGTGATAGGCGGTGAAGTGCACGGCGGGAACGCCCGCGCAATCGGCGAAGGACCAGTCGGCCGGCATCGGGCGCAGACGCCCGGACGTCACGACCTGGACCGAGGCGTAACCCCCGAACCGCGTGAACCCGAACACGCGGTCGCCCTTCTTGAAGCCGCCCGCGTCGCCGTCGACGACGCCCGCGAACTCGAAGCCCGGCGTGAGAGGATACTTGCCCTTCGCCGCCTCGTACCAGCCCTCGCGCACGATGGTGTCGGCGTAGTTGATCCCCGCCGCGCGCACGCGCACGCGCACCTGGCCGGGAAGGGGGACGGGGTCGGCCTCCTCGACGAGAGCCAGCGCCTCGTGCCCGCCCGGACGCCGCACCACCACTCTCTTCATGGAGACGCATTAAAATATATAATCACCGCATGGGACAACAGTTCGGAGTCAAAGAGATCCTCGTCGCCGGCGGCCCCGTCTTGGCCTTCATGATCATCCTGTCGATCTACTGCGTCGCCCTGATCTGGGAGCGCTATAAATTCTTCAAGAGGAGCACCGGCGGCTCCACCGAGTTCCTGGCCAAGATCCGCGCCGCCGCCGACGCCGGCAAGCTCCCCGACGCCGCCGCCCTGGCGAAGTCCCACAAGGGCCTGGCCGGAGCCGTCGTCACCGCGACCTTGACCGGCCCCACGAACCGCGACGAGCGCCGCCGCGCCGCCGAGCGCGCCTCCCAGCGCGCCGTGTCCGAGTTGGAAAGCGGGATCTCGACCTTGGGGACGATCGCCTCCGTGGCTCCCTTCATAGGCCTGTTCGGCACCGTCCTCGGCGTCATGCGCGCGTTCAAGGACCTGGCCAGCGCCGCGGGCGCCGGCCCCGGCCTCGTCGCCGTCGGCATCTCCGAGGCGCTGATCTGCACGGCGGCGGGCCTGCTCGTCGCCATCCCCGCGGTGGCCGCGTTCAACCACTTCAACCAGAAGATCTCCCGTTTCGAGTCCGAGCTGCGGTGGATGATCGACGAGGTCCTCGACGGCCTCGCCGAGAGGGCCCACCGCTAGGCCCATGCACGTCGATTCGAGCGGCCCCCGCCGCCGCCGCGTGTTCGCGGAGATGAACTTAGTGCCGTTGATCGATGTCTCACTGATCCTGGTGATCATCTTCATGGTGCTGACCCCGATCCTCGTCAACCATCAGCTGACGGTGAAGCTGCCCAAGGCCTCGTCCGGGGCGCCCGCCGCCCAGGACAGCGCCGTGACCATCCAGATCTCGCGCAGCGGCGCGGTCACCATCGAGGGGATCGCCGTGAAGTGGGACAAGGTGGAGCGCGAGATGACCTTGCGCCTGTCGAAGGCCTCCGGCAAGACCGTGCTCGTGCAGGCCGACCGGCTGACGCCGGTGGAGAAGGTGGTGACCGTGCTCGACTTCGCCAAGAAGCTCGGAGTCGGCAAGCTCGGCATCGGAGTCACCCCGGACGCGTCATGACCGGCGCGCTGAAGCCCTATCTCGCGGGCTCCACCGGTCTTCACGTCGCCGTGATGCTCGCCCTGGCGCTGTACGCGCCCAGCGCCCTCAAAAAGGCGGACAAGGTGTACATGATCGATTTCGTGGGCGGGCCCGCCGTGCTGCAGTCGGCCGGGCCGGCGGCCGCCGCCAAGCCCGAGCCGGAGGCCGCGCCGGCCAAGCCCTCCCAGCAAGCGACCGATCCCGATTCCTTCGCGACGAAGAAGAACCGCGCCGTGGCGTTGCCCCGGCCGAGTCTGCTGCAGGGCTGGACGGAACGCAAGGCGCCGCCCAAGCCCTCGTTGATGTCCTCCGGAGGCGAGGCCTCGATGAGCCAGGCGCCGGGCCCGGCGGGGGGGATGCCCGGCGACGCCGCCGGGATCTCGACCGACCTGCCGAACTTCCCATACCCCTGGTACATCACCCAGGTGAGGCAGATGCTGTGGAACGCCTGGCGAAAGCGCATGCCGGCGGCCTCCGGCGAGGGCGTGGTGGTGTTCTCCATCGTGCGCAACGGCGCGTTCGTGGACCTGAGGATGGAGTCGAGCTCGGGAGACGCCGGCTTCGACGAGGCGGCGGTCGAGGCGGTGCAGGCCGCGGCGCCGTTCCCCGCCCTTCCGTCGGACTTCGGGGAGCCCTTCCTGAAGATCCACCTGTCGCTGAAGTCGGAGGCCTCGTGGCGCTGATCCGCTCTTTGCTGTTCGGCATGGGCGTCTACGGCCTGATCGCCGTGTGCTACCCGGACTGGACCGGCCAGATCTATCACGTGCTGGTGCTGTCGGCGATCGCCGGCGGCTCGGTCCTGGTGTGGTTCCTCGACAAGATCCTGGACCTGGGCAGCGGCGCGGCCAAGGTCGGGCTCGAGCTGTCCTTCCTGCTGACGATCGCGCTGTTCCTCGGCTACACGATGCCCCAGAAGAGCGGCAAGCCTCCCATCGAGCAGTGGATGCAGGGCGTGCGGCCGACGCGCGACACCGCGCGGCGGGGCTTCGACCGCCTGGGCGTCAACCCCGGCGGCCCGGTGGCCTCGCGCGTCGTCGACCTGTTCCCGAAGCGCTAACGCGGCTTGTGACGTCGCGCGGGACGCCGCCAGGGCTTCTCCCGCATCGTGATGAGGAACTCCGGACCCGCGCGGCGGCGCTGGGCGTGCCAGGCTTCGAACTGGCCCCGGGTCAGCCGTCCCTCCAGGATCGCCGCGAGTATCTCGGCCCCATCCACGCCCCGCGCCTTCCCGCGCGCCGCTCTTCCATGCTTTCGCGTCATGTTCGCCTCCAACCCTCTCCCGCTTAGACCGCCCGTCTGAGCTCCACCCAGAACCGGCTCCCGCGGCCGGGCTCCGACTCGACGCCGGCCGTCCCTCCCAGCCGCTCCGCGCCCCGCCTCACGATGGCCAGGCCGATGCCGGTGCCCGGGAAATCCTCGGCCGAGTGCAGGCGCTGAAAGACGTCGAAGATCCTCGCCTGATGGGCGGCGTCGATGCCGATCCCGTTGTCCTCCACCCAGAAGCGCACCGAATCCCCGCGCGCCTCGCCGCGGACCTGGACGCGCGGCTCGACGCCGGGCGGGACGAACTTGAGGGCGTTGGAGAGGAGGTTGGCGAAGATCTGCGTCAGCGGGACGGCGTGCCCCAGCACGCGGGGCAAAGGCTCCTCGACGTCGATCCTCGCCTTGCGCTCCTTGATCTCGGCGTCGAGGCCGGCGATCACGGCGGACAGGATGGCGGACGGGTCCATGGGCTCGGCCTTGACGTCCTCGAGCGTGAGGCGGCTGTAGAAGAGGAGGTCCTCGATGAGCTGGTCCATGCGCCGGGTCGCGGCCATGATGCGCAGGGCGTGCGGGCGGGAGCGCTCGTCCGCGCCGGCCACCAGGAACTCCGTGTAGCCGTGGATGTGGCGCAAGGGCGCCCGCAGGTCGTGGGCGATCGAGTAGGCGAAGGAGTGCAGGTCCTTGATGGTCTGCTCCAGCCGGACGGTGCGCTCGGCGACGAGTCCCTCGAGGTTCTCGCTGACCCGGCGCGCCTCCTTCTCCGCCTGCTCGGCCTTTTCCCGCAGGGCCGTCTCGCGAAGGCGGCCGTAGTAGCGGTCGAGCGCGATCGAGATGTGATTGGCCGCGGTGTTGACGAAGGCCAGGTCCGCCTCGTCGAGCGCCAGGCCCGGCTCGACCTGGACGATCCCGAAGCTCGGTCGGCCGCGCAGCGCCAAGGGGATCACGACGGCCTCCGCCCGCGCCCCCGATTCCGGCTCGCTCTTGAGCACCGACTCCCGCTCCTCCACCTCCGAGGCGGGCAGGCCGGTGACGTAGGCGTAGGAATCCACCGCCCTCTTCTTCAGGTCCGCCAGCCGCTCCCGGCTCTCCCGGCGCGAGCGCCAGACGTGCAGGCGCACGCTCGCGTCGCGCTTCTCGACGAGGATCACGCTGCGCAGCGGGATCGCCTTGACCAGGAGCTTGAGTACGGCCGCGGTCATGGCTTCCACCGAGTCGAAGGGGGAGAGCAGGACGCGTCCGACCTCGTAGAGCAGCTCCAGGCGGCGGTCCGCGGCGAGGGTGGCGCGGGCCGGCGTGGGATGGGCTCTCACGGCAGCGGGAGCTCCACCGCCCCCATGGCCCGCCGCGCCGGGCCCACCCGCGCGCCGCCCTTCCCGACCGTGAGCGTGTGCGCTTCGGCGGAATGCGCGCTGGCCCGGGTCTTGACCACGGTCAGCAGGGGCGTGCGCGCGCCTCCGTGGGAGTAGCGCAGCATGATGAGGTTGTCGGCGACCGCCGAGACTCCGCCTTCGGCCGCCACGTCGGTGGAGTGGAGGCGCTGCGACTCGAGCGTCAGCAAGGAGGTGACGCCCAGGGCCTTGAAGCGGACGACGAGGTTGTGCAGGAGGATCTGCGCCTGCTCGCGACCCAATCCGGCCGTCGCCAGGCGGCTGGCGCCGTCGAAGACGAGGCGGCGCACGCCGGCGGCCTGGATCTTCTCGGTCAGCACGGTCAGGTACTGCCCCGCCGCGATCCGCTCCGGCGGGAAGTACAAGAGCTCGACGAACCCGTTGGCCGCCGGCTCCCGGATCGCGAGGCCCAGCGCGTCCGCGGTCGCGAGGATCTGGCCGGGGCCTTCCTCGAGGGTCACGTACAGCCCCTTCTCGCCCGCCGCGGCGCCCTCCGCGATGAACTGCAGGGCGATGGTGCTCTTGCCGCTGCCCGCGCTTCCCGACACGATGGTCGCGCTGTGCTCGAAGACCCCGCCGCCGAGCAGCGCGTCGAGGCCGGGCACGCCGGTCCCCAGGCGCCGCCCCAGGCGCGGCTCCGGCGGGACCTCGAAGCGCACGTCGATGCTCGCGCGGGGGAACACGCGCACCCCGCCCTGGTCGATGGCCATCGCGTGGCGGCCCAGGAGGTGCGGCGTGGCCCGAAGCTTGTACACCTCGACGTAGCGCCTGCGCTCCAGGCCCTCGGACTCCGAGCTCAGGATGATCGCGCCGTCGAGCACGGTCTCCTCGACGCCCATCCGGCTGATGTTGGGGGTGCCGTAGGGGATGTCGGTCGAGAGGAAGCCGACCGCGTCGGCCTCGTCGATGGCGGCGGCGAGCTGGAACGTCTTCTCGCGGGCGCGCGTCGGGTCGGATATCTTATGAAGGAAGACGGACAGGGAATCGACCGCGACGCGGGCCGGCTCGAACGCCTGGATGCGCTCGTGCATCATCAGCAGGTGGCGCTCGCCGCGGATGTCGGGCTGGGGGATGTAGGCGAGCTCGAGCCGCCCCTCCTCGATCTGGCGGTCGAAGTCCCAGCCCAGGCCGATCGCGGTCTCCCGCAGGCGCTCAGGCGTTTCCTCGAAGGAGAACAGCAGGCCCTTCTCGCCCTTCAAGGCGCCGCGGTACAGGATCTCGAGCAGGAGCACGGTCTTGCCGGTGCCGCTGACCCCGCTGACCAGCACGCTCGAGCCGCGCAGTATGCCGCCGTCGAGCAGCTCGTCGAGACGCGAGACGCCGAGCTTGATGCGCTCGCGCGCGACGCCGGGACGCGGCGTGCGCCGGATCGCGACGCTCGGGGCGTACACCTCGATGCCGCGCGCGGTGATCGAGAAGGGCTGGCGATCGGGGCTGTGATCCGTGCCGCGCATCTTGAGCACCTGGATGAAGCGCTGCTCCTCGCCCGCCGTCTCGTAATGGGAGAGCATGAGCAGCCCGTCGACCACGGAGAACAGCGGGCTCGCGCTCTCCTCGTCGGGGATATACTCGCCGATGAGCAAGGTCGTGCAGTCCCACGCGACGAGGCTCGCCGCGAGGTCGTAGCAGAAGCGGCGGAACTGCCGGGGGGAGTGGGCCAGGCCCTCGAAGCCCTTGAAGCTGTCGATGACCAGCAAGGAGGGCCTGAGGCTCTCGACCGCCGCGAGGATCGCCTCCAGGTGCCGCTCGAGGTTCTGGTCGCGCAGGAGCTTGCCGATGTCCATCAGGTGGATCGAGTCGTCGATCTTCCCGGCGTCGAAGTACGCGAACTGGCGCATGAACTTCATGAGCTTGGCCGCCGGCTCCGAGAAGGTGCTCATATAGAGCACGCGGCGGTCCGGCGCCGCGTGGTGGAAGGCGATCTGATGGCCGAGCGTGGTCTTCCCCGAGCCGGGGGCGCCGGCGATCACCGTGACCGAGCCCTCGGGCAGGCCGCCGCCCAGGACCTCGTCGAGGTTGCGCACGCCGGTGCTGAGCCTCGGGAGGGAGGCTTCGGCGCTCAGGGCCGACTTCTTCACGTCGACGGCCACGGGCGCCGATCCGTCGCCGGCCTCTCCCGTCAGCAGCGAGTGCAGGGCGGGGGTCAGGATGCCGCCCGAGAGATGGCCGAGCAGGCCCAGCGTCTCGGAGAGCAGGAAGGCAAGGGCCTCTCGCAGGCGGCCGTCGCCGTCCGCGAGAAGGCAGTCGAAGCTCGCCTCCCAGTCGTCGACGCGCAGCGGCGCCAGCGCCGGGTATCTCTCGGCCGCGCCGGCCAGCACGCGCTGCGAAGCGGACTTCACGGTGATATCCCCGAGGGTCGCCTCCGCCCGGCGCCACAGCGCGTCCCACGTCCGCGCGAAGCGCTCGATGACCTCCTTCGCCGGCGTGTCCTCCTGCGCCTTGAACCACGCGGAGACCGCCTCGGCGGGGCTGCGGCCGTTCGCCATGCTTCCTCCCTGACGGGGACCATTGTAAGCACCCGCGCGGCCGAAGTCTGCTGAGGGAGTGTGAATTTTAATCAACGGTCCTGCATCGTGCCTCCCGCGCGCGGATTATTGCTAGAATGACTCGTCGAGACCCCTTCTGGAGAGGTGGGTGAGCGGCTGAAACCGACGGTTTGCTAATCTCTCCGACGACGCCAGGTAGCTCCCTCCTGGTCGACTTCTGCTGTAAAATCCTACCTCTCGTTTGCGCTTGGTTGCCGTTGGCGGAGCGACTTTTGCTCAAAACCCGCTGAAAAGCCGTCTTCGGGGATTGACCGATCCTCGACGGAAATGCTTACATCTCTTACCCGGACACAGACCAACCCTCGTCGGCAACGGCGGGGGCTTTTTTTTGCCCGGGTCACGTCTGCCCCGGGCCTAACGATCGGCCCGGCTCGCCCGTCCCCTACCCGAGGCAGCGCCGAGAGGAACCTATGGCAACTGAAGCACAAGTGAAGGCGCTCCGCGATCACACCGACAAGGCACTGGCCGTCTACCAGAAGGACTTGGTCAAGCGCTCGCAGTGGGGCGAGATCACGTTCGAGAAGGCCGAGGCCGATCTCGTGCGCGCCCAGGAACTCCTCACCTACCTCAAGGAGCTTCCGCTGGACGTGCTGCCCGACGGCGTCATCAACAGCACCAACACGGCCGTCCAACAACTGATCCCGATCCTCACCAGGATCGACACCTTCACGCTGAACACCGGCAACCCCGCCGCGCAGCGTGACGACATCGCGACCCAGTTTCACGGCCAGGTCGACTCCGTTTACAATACCGTCGGCGTCTGGATTCCGTTCTTGGCCTACAAGAAGGGAGACATCGCCGAGAACGTCGGCAGGCTGAGCCAAGCCGTCGCCGAAGCGAAGGCCACTCTGGAGGAGGCCAAGCAGACCACCGAGGCCAAGAAGATCGAGATCGACTCCATCGTCGCCGCCGCCAGGGCCGCGTCGGCGTCTGCTGGGGCCGCCGTCTTCACCGAGGACTTCTTGAAGGAGTCTAGTACCCAGGAAAAGCTGGCCAAGAATTGGCTCATAGCCGCCGGTGTCATAGGCGTGCTCGGAATCGTAGCGGCAAGCGCCATGTGGTTGGTCGCCTACAAATCGCAGACCCTGGAGACATCTCAACTCGTGCAGGTCATCGCGGCCAAGCTCGTGATCTTGAGCATCCTGATCGGCGCGGCCTCCTGGTGTGGCGGCATCTACAAGGCCCTACGCCACCAGACCAGCATGAACAAGCACCGCGCCTTGAGCCTGCGAACGCTCCAAGCGTTCGTTAAGGCCGGAAGCGACGACCAAACGAAGAACGCGGTCCTCATGGAGGCTTGCCGCGCGGTCTTCTTGGGCGGCAACACCGGCTACCTCGACGGCAAAGGCGGCGGGATGGACGAGTCGAGCCTGAAGGTCATCGAGATCGCCAAGACCTTGAGCGGGAAATCCTAACACTGACTGGAGAACAGACCATGGCCAGCTATTTCTACGACAAGCACGTCCCCGACGGCGGTGACCCCGCCAATAAGACCGGGACGGCTCCCGGTTTCCGCTTCTGTGTCTGCGAGCAGGACGCCGCGATCGGCATCGAGATGGATATGATTGAGGAGAGCCGGTCAGCGACCATCAACCCCAAGACGCACTACTCTGCGCTGATCAACATCAAAGAAGCCAAGCAACTTCTCGCTGGTCTCCAACAGGCCATCGACCGCGCGGCGAGCAAGACCGGCGGAAAGGACCTCCACGAAGACCGCGTCCGCGATCTCTAACTACTATGACGATCTCTGAACTCTACAGGAAGTGCGGCGTCTTCATCGGCAACACTACGGTCGTGAACCCGATCGGGGCTGACGCCCCACCGTCGATGCGGGCGATGTCCGAGAGCATGGACCGGGAATCCCTCAAGGACATCGCATCTTGGGAAGTTCCCGACGAAGCCGCCTCTGACGAAGACCTCACGAAGCTCTTGACTGACGCGAAGGGGCTGGCCGCCAAGGGCCTGGCGCAGAAAGAACAAGTCTGCTCGACGGTGGCCGATCTCAGGAAGTACCTGAGTGGACACTACCCGGTCTCCGAATGAGCCCCCGGCTGAAAACGGAATCCATCTGATCAAGTTCTACACGGGCCAAGGAGCAGGGGGTTTCGAGCGCGTCCGGCAGCCCTATACGGCCAAGGAGTGGGAGAAAATTAGGGGGTCTGCGCTCCGCCTTCTCCAGGCGCGGCAACGCGACGCCGCCGCCGAACTGTTCGAGGCCATCCCGTTTCAGTTGTATGAAGGGACCAATTTTTTTGGAGACGAGTTCCAGGTGCTCTACTGCGCCGTAAATCACGAACGATACGTTGAACTATCCGAACTTGCAGGAGACGAGGAGACCTCCGGTTCGATCAGGGCGATCGTGAAAGCTCTCGATGAGATTGGACATTCCGTAAGGCACGTCGCAGTCGGCGTAGACTCGAACTCCGGCCCAGCCCCAGTCGCACTGCCCGACCCAAAGGTCACCTCGGACACGGTGGCGCGCGCCCTTGCCGACGCTGAGCGGTTGATAAACTCAAACGGCGGCGCCATCAGCGCAGTCGATCGGGTTCACACGGCGCTTCATGGCTACCTGAGAGAGGTGTGCCGCGACGGTAAAATCGACTTCGCCGACGACGCGGGAACGACCGCCCTATTCGGACTCCTCCGCCAGCATCACCCGGCCCTTTCTGGGACCATCCCTAGCGGCGAGCCAATCCATCGGTTACTTCGGCCTCTGGCGGGAGTCATCGATACGCTTGACCCAGTGAGAAATACGCGGAGCATGGCTCATCCGAACGCGACTTTATTGGGGGAGCCAGAGGCGATGCTGGTTATCAATGCGATCCGCACTCTTTTTCATTACCTCGACAGCAAGCTGAGTGAATCCCGAGCGAAGAGAACCGGGAAGCTCCCGTTCTAGTGGCAGAACCTGGAATGACCGACAAGAAGCCCGTGGCCAAAGCCCCTACGAAGATCGCTTTGGATTTGCTGGCCAATGCGAAGGACTCTCTGGCTCACGCGGTCTCCCATCTAACGGACGGTGGCGACCCTTCGGCCGGTCGGTGGAAGATCGCCATCAGGGAAGTAGCCCACGTCATCGAACTTCTATTGAAAGAGAGGTTGAGGCGAGCCCACCCGGCCTTGATTTGGGTGAAGGTCGATGAGTTCCCGTCCTTAGATGCGCGCACGGTGGGCACCGCCCTCGCGGCCTCGCGGCTCGCCAAAATGTGCGGCATCTCGTTTCCCAAGGATGCCTTGGATACTCTTGACGCCTGTCGAAAGCAGCGGAATAAAATTGAGCACTACGAGTTTCACGTCGAAGAGGCGGAAGCGCGTGGGATCGTGGGGCGGATGTTGGCGTTCATCTTTACTTTCTCCAGGCTCCACCTTGAGATCGACCTTGAAGCGGAGTTCCGCAAAGACAAAAGCTGGGAATCCCTTATCGACCTGGTCGAATTTCGAGAAGCACAGGCCAAGGCGATCGCGAAGAAGTTTTCCGAAGATGGAACAGAATCCACAGACTGTGAGTCTTGCGGTGAGCCGACTTTCGACATCGGGGCTGAACAATGTGAATTATGCGGCCACCGAGATGAACTCGTTGACTGCGATCAGTGCGGGCAATCAATCTGGGCCTCGGATTCGGAATCCTTCGACGGCCCCGAGTCTGAAGAAACATCAGTAGTGTGCGGTAGCTGTGTTAGGAAGGCAGAGGCTGCTGATTTCCTGTATGACCAGTGGAAGGACCAGCAAGGATGAAACAACCACGCCTGGATGGCGTACGGGAGCGACACAGTAGCTGCCTCCCGCTATAATTTCGACCATGCGAATCTCCCCCGAGGTGTTGAAGGGCCCGAGCCCAGAGGTCGACGACTCCTGGCGCCTTTTCCTCGACCCGGCAGAACTCAGGACCAATCTGATCACGGCGTCGATTTACATCGCCGGGTTCGAGACGTTGAAATCGACGATCACCGGGCGCATCAGGGATTTTTTCTGGACCGGCTGGGACCACAAGACCGGCGACATCGTCAGCGAGAGCTACAACACCAAGGTCCTCGACCTCGATCCGAAGCGCAGGGTCTACGAAGCCTCGCTCGCCTGGCTGAAGCAGATGTCCGTGATCGACGACGCCGACTTGGCTAAGCTCAAGGTGGTGACGGACCTCCGCAACGAGATGGCCCACAAGATGGTCTCGATCGCGTCCGAGGGAGTGCCCGCGCACTGCGAGCAACGCCTCGGCGACATGATCCGCTTACTGCACAAGATCGAGGTCTGGTGGATCAGGAACGTGGAGATGGAAATCAACCCGGACTTCTGCGACCCCGCCGCCAAGGACGAGGACATGCACCCTGGCAGCGTCATCACGCTCCAGATGATGACGCAGATCGCGCTTGGCACCGAGGACGAGGCTCGTGAGCCCCTCGCCGAATACATCAAGCGGTATGGCCCAGCCGCGAGCAAGTCGAAATGGCCTGGCACCGACGCGCCTCCAGAGCTATAATCTGATTGCCCGGCTCACCCGGGCGCGACGGACTTAGAAACTGGCCGCGCTAATGCGGGCCGCCTTGATGGTCAAGGCGGCCCGTTTGCTTTATGGAGACCCTAATGAACACTCCGATCTCGAATAGAACCACGATCCTCGGTGGCGACGCCCTGCGATGGCCGACACACGATGCACCTGCCCCGGCTGAACCGGACATGGTGAACTTCCCGGGGGGGGTGGTGCAACATGGAGGGGTGAATCTCATACAGGATACGTCAGAATCGCTGCCGGGCCTATATCCCGCGAGACTGGGCGCCGATTCACCTGTTCAGATTCACCCCGAACCGGACATGCAATTGTGCGGCATCGAAGCAAGCGCAGCCGACCACGGACCCTCTTCCCCAACTTTTAGGGAAGCCTCCGGCGGGGTCGAACGCTGGGCAGCGGCCCGGCGGCTGGAGTTCCTTTTGCTCTGGTCGGCTACCGAGTTGTCCGGAAAGGAGATCGCTCGCTTCTTCGGCCTCTCCGAGCGCCATACACGCCGCCTGCGTGTCGACCTTGGCCTCGAAGACCGCACGACCCTTCGGCGGCTTGATCGGGCAGGTCGACGCCGCCTTGGGGCATACAAGGCGCTGGCAGGGCTTATGTCGCAGGAGGCGCAGGCGTTGCTGGTGACCGCACAGGCCCGCAGCCGGGCCTAGAACCAGGCGGCCAACGCGGGCGCCGAGCGCGGGGGGGCCCGGGCGATCCGCCTCGTTATTTAGAGTTCGATAACATGGATTAAGGTACTCATTGCAACCATCAGCAACTACAGGTTGGCGGCCACGATCCGCGCCACCTCCCCGGCCAAGTCCTGCCGGTTGTCATCGTAGACGTTGAGAACGCGAAGGTCGCGATGGCGGGAGAAGCGCTGGACCTTCCTCACGTCGCCGCCCAGCAGGTCCAGCGCCTCGGTGATGGCCAGATGCCGCACGCCATGCGGTCGGCCGAGGCCAAGGCCCCGGGTCAACCGGTAGACACTGGTTCCCGTCAGCCTCGCGCCCTTACCGGCCCGATCGAAGTTCGTGAACAGCGGCCCCGGCGCCGTGCCACGCGCCGCGATCCAGGCCGTGAGCACGCCTGCGGTCTCGTCCGGGAGAGTGAGCGTCATGCGGGTCGTCCGGCCTTTACCCTTGATGGAGAGCGTACCGGCCTCCAGGGCAACGTGGGCTAGGTCCAGGGACACGACCTCACCCCGGCGCAGCCCAAGGTCGTGCAGCAGCCGTAGGATCGCCAGGTCTCGCCGGGCCTTGCCGTCCCCACACTGTTTCAGGTCATGTAGTACCTTCTTAAGCGTGCCTCGCGCGGGTCCACGGAGGTCGCGATCGTGCTCGACCTTCAGGTTCTGGACCTCCAAGTTCCAGACTACGATCCCGAGTGTGCGCGCCAGCTTCACCATCGCCCTCAACGCCGCCAGGCGCCGGTTGATCGTCGACGCCTGCAAGCCGCGCTCGACCAGGTTAGCCTTATAACCCAAGGCCAGCGCGTTTGCGTCGCCCGGCGCTAGGGACAGCAGCCCACGCGCCGCGTCATCAACGTCGCTCGACCGGGTGAAGGTCGAGAAGTCGTTCAAGTCCTGTCTGTAGGCCCGGATCGTCAGCGCGTTGCGGCCCGAGAGGAACGCCTGGATGAGGGCTGCGATCTTCTGCTTCACAAGCCTCGATGGAATTTGAGGGTGGACGATGATGACCTTGCTCATTGGTTGGTCTCCTGGGCGCTGTCGCCCTTATGCTCCACGGCGTCGAACAACACCTTCGACAGCTTGTGCTCGTTCACCTCTTCGAGGAGCCGCGACGCCCAAAGTATCGCCTCGACGCAATCCCAGCGCAGGCTCGTGGCCACGTCGGCGGGGCTGACACCAACGACCGCGTCGACCGCCTGCTCATGGGCGATCGCCCTCAGGTGCTCAGGCTTCAGGTTGTCGACGTGGAAGGTGGCCCAGCCTCGGCGCTTGAGCGTACACCTGATCTCCTCCAGGTGTTCGGCCTCAACCTTAACACCACAGCCCCGACAGAGCGAGTCGGACCCATCGTAATAGATCAGGGCCTCGGTCCCATCGTGCTGTGGAGCACCGGCGTCGGTGTTGCAGCGGTCGCAGCAGATGTCCTCGAACGCGATGTCCTCAGGTGGAGAGACGCCATCCGAGATCAGGATATGCCCTTTGCCGTCGCCGGGTCTGAAGGTCTCAAGCCAGGCGCTCCTCTTGAACCATCCGCGCACGGGCATCATGAGAGCCTCCGAACCGCGTTGAGCCAAACTGCGGCGACCGCTGCCAGCGCCCGTGCCATGGGCATGTCTTTGGCGCCGACGTTTCCAATCGTGACAGTCACCGGGCGCGATCGACCTCTGGCTGGAACGGAAAGGACGAACAACCACTCGGCCGTGACCACGTTGCGTTTGTGCATAATGCCTCCAGCCCTGGAGGTCGAAGTGACGAAGCGTCCATGACGCCCGCTCTTCTCGCGCCTTTACCGGATGTTTAGCCTCGCCCGGGAAGTAGGGCTAATAAACCGCGAGGTCCTGCTTTCAGTCTGCTTCGGTTACCTCCTGCCTTTCCGATCGGCGGTGCAAAAAGAAAGCTGACGGGCCATTCTCAGATAGGTAACCGGCTTAAAGATATCCAAATTTTTTTCCAACTTCGCGTCCTCGACACCGTTTTTTTCTCCAAAACTTTTGTGAGGGACAGTGGCGCCGCCCTACCGGCTCCGTTAGGGCGAGGCGAGCGACATTGATCGGGCCGGGGGGTACTTGGCAGAGCAGAAGCGCCTTATGGGCTGCAAAGTATCGGAGAATTTCGGCTTCCACGGGATCGCGCTCCTCTGCCTTTAGGGCTCGGGCCAAGAGCGACTTCACATCTCGGACGGTACGGTGCCATTCCTGGTGCCCAGCGCTCACTGCTGGCCCTCAGGCATCCGTGGGAGCGCCTGCGCCGCCGTGATCAAGCCTCGGGCCGCCAACTGTACCTGGGGCACACTGGGGCCTTCGGCTGAGCACAGGGGCGCGGCTGGGCAGGTTTCATGAAGATCGGCTACGAGCCGGGCAAATTCCTCTCGATAGACTGCGCGAATGATGTCGTCGCCCATCACGGTGTAGAGCCCGTGACTTCCAAAGCGGATCATCCGTTCGAGCCGCAGAAGGTCATAGATGAAGCGGCGTCCAGTTCGTTTCTTTGGATTTGAGATGGCCACAACGTCGTAGGGCTTCTTGGGCACGTCCTCGTTGAACATCGGGCTGTCGATCAGGTTCCTGATCCAGGGGCTGCGCGTAAATCGGCTAGGGTCGGAGTCGAACTCGGCGCAGCTTCCTGGGGACGGGCGTGGTCGACGCCGCAACCAACCGACGAATCTGTCGACGATCCCCATTGGC
Source organism: Elusimicrobiota bacterium (assembly GCA_023700845.1). Classification (GTDB taxonomy): domain Bacteria; phylum Elusimicrobiota; class Elusimicrobia; order UBA1565; family UBA9628; genus GWA2-66-18. The sequence continues at coordinate 22,295 of JAMPYD010000001.1, forward strand.
GCCTCCCGCAACGACAGCATCGGCGATCAGGGACAGGCGGGGGAAAAGCAAAACCAGTGCGGGCGCACTGGTCACGCCGTTTACCCCGGATGTCGGCCCGAGTAAGCAAGCTGCAAACCTCGCCGTCTCTTCGGCTCAGGATGTCGAGCCGAAGAGAATTACGACCTACCTGAGTATAGCCAGAATCGCCGTTTCCGCAAGGGGATAGACGCTCACTTTGGGTCATCTCGGTCGAGGCGGGGTGAACGAGCGTAAAATTTTTCGTTATTCAGCCTGTTGAAGTAACGGGTGTCATAGACCAGAACTGCTGGCCCCACATCTTGATAGATGTAAAAACCGATGCCGCCACGCCCACTTCTTCCTAGATGGACATCACCACGGATGTAGTCTCTGGCCTGCTCCGTAGCATAAGAATTGCCTTTGGTGTCCTCCAGCAAGAAGTTGGATTGAGAGAGGGTCTGAGCTTCGGATGCTTTTTGATTTGTCACGGAAACATCGAAGTAAACAATCGTCTTGCCCATGCGCTCAGCATCTTTCAACTGCCAATCGTAAAAGGCACCTTGATCAACAACCTCTTGCCCGATAAGAGTTCTGTGAATCTGGACCTTGAATAGCTTCTGGGTATCCTCGAATGAAATCAATCGGTTACTTTTTGCCCTAGACACGTCCTGTGTTGGTGCTGAGACGTTGATATTCGCCGCCGTAGTTGCTGGCGCTCGGGGTGTACGAACAGGGAGTAATCTGTAGCCGACGCCGCCGATGACTGCCCCGCCCACTGCGATTGCGATCATGTTGTCCATCAGCTTGGCCATGACCGTACCTGCGCCCACTGTCGTCGCCTCTGGAGAGGTGAGAGGACTCGACTCGTCGATGATTGGTTCTGGTGGTGGGGGAGGCAAGGAGTGTCCCCGTGTACCACCATGCAGAAGTTCAGGCACGTCCTTCATCGGCTTCCAGGTAGCGCCGCTCTTCGGGGTTTCCGGGTATACCAACGTCCCATCCGTGATCCCGGGGCGGTGGCGAATCTCCTCGGGAGTAAACGGTCCAAGACTCTCTTTTTTTACGCGGACCCAATATCGCACTGAATCCCCTACTGAGTCGCCGCCATCCCTGGGAACTTGGCTCGCTGCGCGGTCTGCCGCTCCTCGGATTGACCGATCTGTTGATCTAGGGACACTCGATAGGCATCCGACGATTCGTACGCCGCCGTCTCGGACAAGAGTTTCTCCAGCTTCGAGCGCGGAAGTTCCAGAAGTACAACACAGCCATCATCTTTGGCCCACTCCGTCTGGACCTCCTCGAATCCGTTGATGATCCGGTTAGCGACCTCCTGGATATGGGAATCCTTTTCCATGAGTTTACCGACCGTGAGCCCGCCACGGACCGTCACGCCCTTAATTAAGGCCAAAGCCTCATAGCGCGCTGCGACAAGGGCAGCGTTCCTGGACAGCCCTCGGCGTTGCGTTGTACCACCGGCATCCTGGGCCACGGCACCAATACCCCGAACTCTGACCGTTTCCTTGTCGCTGACCTTTGACCAGACATCGGCCACTTCTCCCTTGGCGAGGGAGCGATTGACCCCGCCGCAGCCGCTGACGCCGACCGTGACCAGCCCAAGCATGACGAACATGACCATCTTCATCGTAGCCTCCATGCGGCCATGCGTCTGTGCCTGCGCGCAACATTGAACGGAATCACTGGCGTCAGTGCCCGTCGTCTCGGCTGTGGATCACGCGCATAAGGCCGAGCACTTCCTCAGGGGTCACCGTATTTTTCCGACGCTCTTCCATCTCCCGCATGGCTAGGCACACAGCCGCCGCGTGTTCAATTTCCCAAAACGGCTTCGGACTGACCTTCCTGTCTTCAATGATCTTGGCGCTCAACTTGTCGACCAAATACTCCAAACGCTCGATCTCCTTGGTGTCGCGGGCGGCGCGATGCAGAAGCTCCTTCTCCCACTCGGAATTGTCCCGGAACAGCCGCTCAACCGTAGATCGCTTAAGCTCAAGTGTGACGACGCAATCATCCCCGGCCGTCCACTCGGTTTTGACCTCTTCGCCACCCCGGACCAGAGCGCGCGCCAGTTCACGGATCAAAGAGTTTTTTTCCATCAACTGCATAATGGTTGTGCCGCCTTCGAGCTTCACGCCTTTTATAACCGCAAGCAACTCGTAACGTGCTGATACCAAAGCGCCATTACGACTGGTAGCCCGGCGGGCTGTCCGGCCTACGGCCCAATCAGCGGAGACTCCGACGCCTCTCGTTCGCAAATGGGATTTGTCGCTGATCTTGGACCAAAACGCCTTTATCTCACCGTTCTCAGTCGCGCGGGGGACGCCCGCGCAGCCCGAAACAATGAGAGCAAGCAGGATGACGCCGAGGGGGAAGTCTCTTGGATTGACCATTTTCGGCCGGGCAGGCGACAGGCGCAATCCCATGGTGGTCCCGACTGTTAAGTATTGAGCGGGCACTACGAATTGTCAATAGCGCACATATACATAGTATGTCCATACAGCGCATGGTCCTGACAGGACAACTTCTTTAGGATAGCCTCCAGGACATGAAAAGCTCCGACTTAACAGTTTCAATCGGCAAGGGCATCCGCGCGTACCGGAAGCGCCTGAAGCTGACGATCGAACAGTTGGCTGAGGCCGCTGGCATCGACAGCAATTACCTGGCCCACCTCGAAACCGGGTCGAAGACCCCGAGCTTGCCGACCGTTGCCAAAATCATCGACGCCCTCGACATCGCGCCCGCTGCGCTATTCGCGGGGGCGCATAGCGGTACGCGGCACAGCAGTGACGGTGACGACCTCGAACGCAAAATTCGCGTTCTGGTTCGGGGCCTTGATCGGAACCAGCGCCTGGACCTCCTCGCCGTGCTGCCCCGGCTGCGCGCGGGCCAGATTAAGGGTCTACGGCGCTTACTGCGCGCCTAACGGCACGGTTAGGAGACGTTTACGGGTACGAGCGTCATCGTGTCGTTGCCGAAGATGTCGATGACCTTGACGGCCACGGTGTAGCGGCCGGGCTTAGGGTAGACGTGAGCGGCCGAGGTCAGTTCGAGATCACGATCCTGCCGCGTGCGGAAGGACTGCCATTCGTTCTCGAAGATGTAGGCGCCGGTCCAGCGCTCCTCGAACTCGATGAACTCCTCGCCCGCGACCACGGTGCCGGGAAGCTCGCCCTCGACGCCCATCGTCTTGGGCATCTTCACGATTTCCTTGCGGCTCTCGTAGTTAAAGTCCACGGCCCAGTAATCCACCCAGTCGGTCCACTTCTTGGTCAGAACATTTCGGGTGACCACGCCATTTTTATCCTTGCTGATCTTGATGAGCTTGCCGCCGTCGCAGATGACCTCGCTCTTGCCTTCCTTCAACTCTGCGGCTACAGAGTCGACCAGGCCCTGCGTGTAGTAGACGGAGAAGTCGGCCAACTCGATGGTGACGCGCCGCTTCTCCGTCTTGTCGTAGCGGGGCGTGGCCTCGATGTAACTCACGTCGTGGAAGCGCACCTGCCCCTTCTCTACGGCGCGCTTGTCGAAGACCTCAGGCGGGATCGTCTTCGGCGCGATGTCGATGCCCTTCTGCTTGGCCTCTTCCAGCACAGCGGGGAACAGACCCATCTCGAACTCGAAGGCGAGGATGTCCGCGCGCGAGGCTCGGCGCTTGCGGCACTCGGTGATGACCTCCTCGACGAAGAGGCGTCCGACCGGAAGATTGATGGGGCCGACCACGACCAGGCGGCCCGCGTGCTTGCCGTGGAAGAACCCGTTGTTCTCCATCGGCTCGGCCCCGTAGGCGCGGAGGATCAGGTCGCGGAACTCGTGCTCCTTTTTCGCCAAGGCGTCGGCCTTCTTCTTCGCTGAGAGGCGGCTGGAGACGTTGAGATATGCCTGGCGCTCATAGCGGCCGAGGTTCAAGACCTCGAACGCGCGGAACGGCTTCCCGCTACTTTTCAATTCGCGCTGCACTCCAATAAGCCGCTTCCGCGCAGTGTGGACACCAAACTTCCCCAGGTCAGTCGTGATCCACTTCCTTCCAAGTTTCTCTGCGACGGCTGCGGTTGTGCCGGAGCCGCAGAAGAAATCTGCCACCAGGTCGCCCTCGTTGCTGCTGGCCTTGATAATCCGTTCGAGCAGGCTCTCCGGTTTTTGTGTCGGGTAATCCAGACGCTCAGCCCCAGAGCGGGTCATCCGCACATCTGGCCAGATCGACTGGCAAGGCTTCCCGGGGCTTTCGTCCAAATACTGCTTGAGATATGGGAAGCCTGTTGACGAAAAGTAGATTCTTTTTTCCTTCAACAACCGGTCGATGCCGTCCTGGTCGAAGGCCCAGTGTCTTCCCTTGGGTGGAGAAATTGTTTTTTCTCCGATTTTCCTGGCCGGACCTGTGCCCCCGGCCGTAAGCGTGTTCGGCCAAAACCGGCGTCCGCTGCCCTCCTCGACCATGCCGAATCGCTCTTCAATATACTCAACGTCGTAGGCCATGTAGATCGGGTTGTAGGTCCACGAATCTGTTTTTGTGTAGAAGAGGATGTTGTCGTGGACGATCCCGTATTTGTTGGGATCGTTGTGCGCCCCGTGGCGTTGCCAGACAATATCATTGCGAAAATTATCAAACGAAAAGACTTCATCCATAACCGACCGGACAAGGTGGCTGACGTTCGGACCCATGTGAACGTAGATGCTGCCATCCTTCGCCAAGAGATCGCGCATCAAAATCAATCGTTCGTAAAGCATCGAAACGAATGAGTCTGCGCCACGCCCCCAAGTATCACGATACGCGATCTGTTCCAGCAGGTTCGGTTCCTTGTGGAACGTCTCGCCGCCAACTTCTATGTCCATGGAGAAGTCAGCGCCCACGTCGAAGGGCGGGTCGATGTAAATTAGCTTGAGGCCACCCGCCGACTCAATCTGCTCGCGTAGCGTGCCCGCCCGCAGGGACGACAGAATAAGTTTGTTGTCTCCCCAAATCAACTTGTTCGTCCAGCCGGTGACCTGGCGCCCGCCACCATCAAGGGCAAGCTCGTCATCCTCATGCTTTTCTTTACGCGGTTCGTCGATATGTTCAAGGGTTTGGAAGGGCAGGACCACGTTAGTGACCTCACGCGACTTCCCGTTCCAGACCAACTCGACCTCACGCTTGTCCTCAAACAAGATGAAGCGGTATTTCTCGGGTAGAGGCTTGCCCTCGTTGATGAGTTTGACGAGGTCGCGCTTCTCGGCGTCAGTCAACTCGTAGGCGTCGGTCTGGGCTCTGGCCATGGTCAGGTGGTCTGGTATTGCTGGAAGCTCGCGGCAAGCGCGGCGAAGGTCGTCGGCGGGTGCTGGATGAACCCGGCCTGGTCTACGTAAAGGTGCTTGTAGCTAACGCGGCCATTCTCGGCGCTGGCGATGGTGGCATCGGCGCACCACTGCCCGAGGCGGGCCATCTTCTGCGGCAAGTCCAGTTCCTCGCGGCCCTTAGTCTCGATGATCCAGACCGTGCCGTCGGCCGTGCGGACGATGAAGTCGGGGGTGTAGGTCGAGAGGTCGCCGTTCTCGCGGACGTAGTCGAGCTTGAAGCCGACGGCGAAGTAGTTCTTGGCGAAGGCCGCCACGTCCGACGCCGCCTCCAGGAACGCGGCGAACGACAACTCGAAGCCGCCGGAGCGCGGCTCGCCGACGGTCTTGCTGAAGATCGACTTCTTCGCAGCCAGGAAGGGCCGGTGCTCGGTGCGGAAGGGGCGGGTCTGCCGCAACTTGATTGTGTCCTCGATCCGGGTCGTGCCCGTCTCCTGGATCGTCAGCGCGTTCATAGCCGTCTTGAACGAGTCGTAGAGGACCTTGCCTACCTCAGGCTCGGACAAATTGCGGAGGACGACCGGGTCCTCCAGGTCCACGGGCGACTTCGTAAACAGGTGCTCGCGGACGAAGGTCTTGACCTTGCCGTAGAGCACGTCGTAGCCGCCGACGAGGCGCAGGTCCTGGAGCAACTGACGGGCGAAGAAGGCGATCACCGACCGGTAGTCGCCGGGGCCGGAGCCGTCGAGCACGATCGTGTGATGGACCTCGGCGTTGAGCATCGTCTTGAACACGATCTCGCGCGTCTCTTCGGGTGTGAAGGGCTTGAGCGGCAGCTTCTTGTTGCCGAGGGCCGCCGGGTCCAGGGCGTCGAGGTTCTTGTAGTCTCGATTGTAACGGCGGGTGAGCTTGGGGAGAGGGATGTCGAGCTTGTCCAGGTCCTTCTCGGGGTTCTGGGCGTCGACCTCGACTACGAGAGAGTCCTTGCGCGTGGTCCCGGCGCCCATGGGGACGTGCTCGAAGGTCACGCCCTCGGACTGGATCGACTCGACGAACTCCATGAAGGCGGGCGTGCCCATAACGGAGACTGTCTCGCTGATGTCGGTCCCGAAATACATGCGGCGCAGACCTCGGCCAAGCGTCTGCTCAGGGAGGATGTTGCTCTGCGCGGCATAGGCGCGCAAGCCGACGATCGTGGTCACGTTGCGAACGTCCCAGCCTTCTTTCAGGACCAGGACGGAGACGATCGCCTTGCACGGGCTCTTCAAGCTGTCGATCGCGTTAGCGGCCTCACGGAGAACTTCCAACTCCTCCTTGCTCTTGCCCGAGGCGGCCTCGGAGATTTCGCCGTTGTTCTTCGTGTGGATCACGAGGACACCGTCCTTCAACTCGGGACAAATCTTCTGGAGGTATTCACCGACATCGTCGCAGTTCTTCGTGTCGTCGACCATGACGAAGAGCACAGCCTTCTTCCCCAGCTTCTCGTGCTCGGCGTAGCTCTTCTTCCATTCCTCGACGCCGAGCGCGAGGTAGTCGGCGTAGCGCTCGCTGAAGACCGCGCTCTTGCGTTCGGCGAGCTTGGCGCGGCTGGCGGCGTCAGGCAGGATAGGGTGCTTCACGACGTTCTGGTGGATCGCCTCGACCAGCGGGTAGTCCGACACCGTCTGGACGAAGATGCTGCCGTTGTCGTGGCGGGGCGTGGCCGTCACGTCAAGCTGGAGTGCGAGGCGGCGATCCTTCTGGAGCATCCGGTTGTGGATGTCCTGGATCGACTTGAACCAGGCCATGCGCTCATCGTGGATGTGGTGCGCCTCGTCGTTGAAGACGGCGAGTTCGGTCACTTCGCGCACGATCTCACCCAGGTCGGTCTGGCTGTCTCTCGTCTTGCCCACCGGCTTGGCGCCGAACGGCGAGAGGAAGTAATCGCGCAGGTCTCCGTCCTCCAGCGACGGCTCGGGCACGTCGCCGAGGTAGACGCGGTGGATGTTCGTCAGGAAGATATTGCCGGTCTCGCGGATGACGCGCACGTCGTCCTGGATGTGGAGCGTGAACTGAAAATCGTCTCGCCAGTTGCGTCCGTCGTGGCCGTTATCCGGCAGGATGGGATCGTTGAAGAAAATCTTGAGGCCGTCGAAGTCCGTCCGCAGCCGGTCGAGGACGATGATGTTCGGCGCGATGACGAGGAAGTTTCTCGACAGGTTGGAGTCGGCCTCGTAGACCTTGTGAAAGTAGCTCCAGGCGATGAGCAGGGACATGACCTTGGTCTTACCTGAACCCGTCGCCATCTTCAGGACGTAGCGCGGCCAGTCCTCGGTGAACATTCCGGCCGAGACCGCGCCGGAGGCATCGAAGCGCAGGAGATCGAACTTGTCCTTCACGCGCTTCACGTCGTGCAACCATATCACCGTCTCGACCGCCTCGCGCTGGGCGAAGTAGTAACGGAAGGGCGAGAGCGTTCCATCCTTACCCTCGGTCATGTGCTCGGTGTCGAACCACCACTTCAACAGCGCGATTGACGTGCGCGATGCGCCCGCGTATCCGGCGGCTCGCCAAGCGTGGACCTCGCGGCGGATGTTGGCCACCAGCGGCGGCAGCAACTTGTCGTATGCAGTCGCGCGCAGCGTCTCGTCGGCCGGGAACCACCGCTGCTCGGGGATGAGCGGCGCGTAGGGGGACGACGGAAATTCTGGGTGCAACGCCATGATTACAGAGTCTACACATTTCGTTCATACCGTGTTAGCGAGTTATAATAACAGCATCAACAAGTGCTTATTTTTACATCACTTATTGACATAGACGCTGGTTCATGCTAAGATTTTGATGGCTGAAGTTGAAGTACAGAGAGCCGACCGGCGACAGGCTCTGGCCCAAACGTCGCCCTTCGACTGGGTTCCTCACCTGGCCGACTGACATCAAGACAGTCTCGGCGCGATGCCGAGACACGACGCACCCCGGAAGTTGCTGTGGCCTTGGTCGTGGTCAAGGTCGGGCGCTTCCCTGGAGAGTCCCGATGTCAGAGCCGCAATACACGACCTTCGAGTTCGCGTTGGCTGCGTTCGCCCTAAGCGATCCCCGCGTCCAGCTAATCGCCACGCGGTCCGTCACCGCAACGCGCGTCGAGTTCGTGCTGGGGCCCCGGCCGGTCTGCGAGACCTTGGCCGATCTTTTCCTTAGAGACCAGGCTCTGGTCAATCCCCGAGTCTACGCCGACAAGTCGCGCCTCTTGAAGACGGCGCTGCACTGCGCCCGGCGGGAGTATCAAGCGTGATCACCGCCCGCCGTTCGCTGATTGCCGACGGTCCCATCCTCGTCGTCCCCGATGCCAGATGTCGCTATGTCGACCCCACTACCCCACGATCCTGATCACGCCGCTGGCCTGACCAGCGCGGGCGGTTCCCCGACCCCGGGGTCCGCCTTGTTGCCTTATAACACTCCGTCTTACACACACCAGCCATTTCTCCCTGACGAGCAGAAGCCCAACTACACGATCGCCAAGGCCCTGGAGATGTTCCATGCCTCACTGGCCACCAGGGTCTTGAACTGCTGGCAGGCTCCCTACTTCAGGCCATGCAAGCAGCCGCGCCTGTGCTCGGGCTGCGCGCGCTACCGCCAACGCCTCCAGGTAGGGAAGCATGAGCGCTACTTGGCCAAGATGGGCACGCCGTACTTCATGACGCTGACAGTCCGGTGCAAGAGCGGCCTTACCCGCTGGCACCTGGACAGATTCCGCAAGAAGATGACCAGCTTGCGCCGCTGGAGACGGTTCCAGCGCTCGGTCCGGGGCGGCGTCTATGCGATCGAGGTCAAACTCGGCGACTCCGGCCTCTGGAACATCCACGCGCACGTCATCCTCGACCTCGCCGACCACACGCTGGCCAAACCGGCCATGCGGGCGGCCTGGAAGCGGCGGACGGGAGGCAGCCACATCGACTTCGAGCCGATCCAGGCCGGGACCTTGGCCTGGGTCTTCAGTTACTCGACGAAGCCCCAGGAGCTTCCGGAGGCCAAGTCGATCGGCCAGGCGGTTCACGCGCTGGTCGGACAGAAGACCCCGCCGCTCGATTCCGACCGTCTGCGCGAGTTCTACTGGGCGACGAAGGGGTTTCGGAACACGCAGACGTTCGGCAACTTCAACGCGGGCAGCGGCGTTATGCCTGGCCTCCGCCGGACGCGAATCTAACAGGAGACAGAGATGAACACGACGATGCCAGCAGAATTTATAAGGTTGAACCGGGACCTGTGGATCAACGCCGTGCCGATCCCGAAGCGACCAGAGGTCTCCGTATTCTTGGCGGCCGCGCAGGACATGATCAGCGGTTTGACGGTGCCGCGCCCCTCCGCCAGGTCCTGGCGATACGGCTCAATCCCGCAATTCGTCCTCACAGAGGGGAAGGCTTTCTCCGCCGAACCATTCACCGACGCCGAAATGCGGATACTCCAGTCGCTCGCCGGGCTTGATCTCCGCTATTTGCGCCCGACTCTGTGCTTCCGCAACGCCTACATGGTATCGCGGAATATCCCGGAGCTTCACTATGTCGAAGGGCTGGTCAACTACCACGGCTGCCTGCTTCTACACGCCTGGCTCGACCTCAATGGAAAGCCGATCGACGTGACTTATTCCACGGACTTCACGATGGTCCCATGTCGGAACATCGCCCAGATGATCCGGCGGATCGACGACAATCGCCAGACCTTCCGGTACTACGGCATCGAGTTCTCTGGCGCCGAGGTGACTCGGCACGTCCTCGGCCGTAAGACTTACGACTCGATCATCGACTGCGTGGCCTGCAACCATTCTTTCCTGCGCCGGGGCCTCGGCGCGATCGCCGTCGGCGATCATACCGCCCGCGTGGCTCCATGCACTTGGTAGTCGGCACTGGAAGTCGGGGGCCACCGCAAGAGCGGCCCTAGAAGCGCCGCACTAACCTACACACGGGACGTTGCCGCCACCGACCAGGAGGGCAAGGCCGCGACCGTAGAGCGCCGCAAGGCGCTGCGAGGGCGAGAAAATGAGTGAAGAAATCTACTACGTCGGTGACGCGATCAGCGCTTCTTGTCGGCAGCCTGTCTCAAGATGAAAATGATCTGGCGGCTCATGGACCGGCCGTCGCGCTCGGCCATGGTGACCAGGGCGGCGTGGAGGTCGAGGGGAATCCTCAAGCCGAGGTGCTTGATGGGGGTCGGGGTCTTCTTAGCCATGATCCGAGCATAACGGAATTGCTTGACGGGGGCAAGTCCAAAGTGGACTTGACTGCACCAGACGAGCCTGTTACACTGTCGATGGACTCAAAATGCACTAACTCCGGTTCGTCACAAGACCCCTCGACGCCCGCGCCGGTCGCCACCGATAACGCCGTGTCCGTGTTAGCTACGACGCTTCAGAGCGGGACCTACCGACTGGTCGTTCGCGATGGGAAGATCGTGGCGCTGTCCGAGGGGGGGTGCAACTCGGTGTACATGACCATGGAGCAGATCGCCGAGGAGTTTCCGGTCTCGTACTTCTGGGTTTCCCGGAACTGGCTCGTGACCCTGCGCCTGCCCGTCTACAAGCTGGGCAAGAAGACCAACATCTTCAAGCGCGAAGAACTCTACGCCGCTATCGAGCGGACGCGGGTCCTTCCTGGCCGCCCCGTGGGCAGAGCGAAGAAGACGATCGGGGTGCTCTCATGAGCAACCAAAAGGGTCACCCGCTCAAAGCCGTACGTCTCGATCGAGAAAGAATCCGACTGGACTTCACCCACGGAGGACGCCGCGTGCGCGGCGAGGTTAGGGCCGAGGCCCTGGCCGCGCTGATTCTAGGGGAAATCGATTCCGACTCGAATCTGGTTTTCGGGGAGGCGCCGATCACGCTGACCGACTTCGTGAACCAGGTCTACATCCCGTTCGACGCGACGCCGCGCCTCCTGAACGTGCGCTCATTGAAGGCGGAGGTCGACATCGTGAAACCCTGGCTGACCAAGCTCGGGAAAATGATGCTGCATGAAATTCAGGGCAAGGACGCTGAACGCTGCAAGGATGAGTGGATCACGCAGGGCCTGGCTGGAAACACGATCAAGCGGCGTTGGGACGCACTCGGCCGCGTATTAGACTGTGGGAAAACCAAGGGACGGATCAAAAACCGGATTCTCGGTAAGCCTAGCGGCCTGGCGCTCGCGAACAGAAGCGGCATCTGGCTCAAGCTGTCCGAGATCGATCCTATCCTAGCCGAGTGCGAGAAAGTGCATCGAAAGCTCCGGCCCCTGATCGAGTTCCTGATCTTGACCGGTGCTCGGATCGGAGAGGCTCAGCTACTGGTCAACGGAGACATCCGCAACGGTACACTGTGGCTGCCCACGGAGAAGCAGGGTTGCCCGCCCAGGGACGCGACGAGGCCCTTGGACATCAAGAGCCTCGGGCCCAGGTTCGCCGCGCTTCTGCCGAAGTTGAAGCCGCACCCTGTCAGCGGCCTCTACTTCTACGCCAACGACGCGAAGCTGACTGCCATCACCGAAAGCTACGCGATCAGCTTGTTCCAGAAGGCGTTGGCCGCCGTCGGGAGGATCGACTTCACCTTACATGACTGCCGGGGCACGTTCGCCACGCACAGGGCGATGGTAGTGAACAGCTTCCGTCAGCTTCAGGCTGAACTCGGTCATGGAAATCAAAAATCCATCACCGCATACTTGGCCCGTGCAAGACAATTCGATCGACGCGAGTCGATCTTCTACTCCCCGCCTCGTCAACGGCGCAGTCCCGGGCGCCCACAAATCGTGCCTCCCGGTCTAACCGTGAACGAGGGGCACGTCCCGCCGCCGCCGTTGCATAGCTAAGAGCCTATGCCCACGTCAGCGCGTTGCCCATCTGGAGCGCGCTGGCGTGCGGCAGGATCGCAGCCAGGCCCCTATCGATCCCGCGCAAAACCCGCAGAAATTCTCATCTCCGACGGGCGCGTTGCGCGGGGGGGAAATAAAAAGTTACGATGTTCTCAGCAGTTTCCCTTTCTGGAGAGGTGGGTGAGCGGCTGAAACCGACGGTTTGCTAAACCGTTCTAGGGCGTAAAGCCTTAGCGAGGGTTCGAATCCCTCCCTCTCCGAATTTCGCGCGACGGCCGGATCTCCCTCGAGGTCCGGCCGTCCTCTTTTCCGGCTCCGTATTCCTACGCTCCGCCGCGTACATCTCCGCATAGGACCTCCGCCGCTCCGGCGGTATAGTGGCGGCATGGAAAAACGACGACTGATCGGAGCGCTGGCGGCGGTCTTGCTGTGCGCGGCGGGCCCGGCCTCGGCCGAGGAGCTCCTCTGGAAGATGAGCTCCTCGCTCAACTACGAATCGGGGACCTACGGGACCGGGACGCGGACGAACTCGCTGTACGTGCCCTTCACCTTGCGGCGCGCCTTCGGCGACGCCTTCGCGTCCGTGACCGTGCCCTTCGTCAGCATGACCAGCGACGGCGGGGTGCGCAACGTCGGCGGGCGGCCGAGCCGGACGGCCGGCCGCGCGACCGTCGCGGGGACGCGCACGACCCGCTCCGGCCTCGGCGATATCGTCCTGCGCGGCGGCTACGATCTGCTGCGCGACGATCCTCATCCTCTCGACCTGACCGTGGTCGCCAAGGTCAAGGCCCCGACGGCGAGCCGCTCCGAGGGCCTCGGCACGGGGGAGTTCGACGCCGGGGCCGGCGTGGAGCTCGCCAAGCTCGTCGCCCCCGGCTGGACCGTCCTGGCCGACGCCTACTTCACCGCCATCGGCGACCCGCCCGGCACGGACCTCGACAATCAGCTCGCCGTCGACGTCGGCTTCTCCCGGGCCCTCAAGGAGGACCTGACCTTGACCGTGCTGCTCGAGGCCAGCAACGCCCTCGTCCCCGGCGAGCCGGGCCCGCGCGACCTGCGCGCCATCATCGAGCACCGTTTCGACGAGCGCGCCGCGGTGTTCGGCGGCGGCTCGGTGGGGCTCTCCAACGGCAGCGCCGATTACGGCGTCAGCCTCGGCGGGAGCGTACGCTTTTGATCCAAAGGAGGAACATGAAAATCGCAACGCTGTGCCTGACGGCCGGCCTGGCCCTGTTCGCCGCGTCGAACGCGGCGGCCGAGGACGCGCCTGTCGCGAAGGACGGGACGGTCGCCCGCGACGGCGGCCGCTCCGCTAAGCTGCAGGGAGACTACAAGGTGGACGAAGCCCGCGTGGACGGCCTGCGCGAGCGCAAGCTCGGCTACGGCGAGATCTCGCACGTGCTCGGGATCGCCGAGACGATGCCGGGCGGGATCACGGACGCGAACGTGGACGCGATCATGGCGCTGCGCGCCGGCCCGCCGGTCATGGGCTGGGGCCAGATCGCCAAGAAGCAGGGGACGACGCTCGGGAAGATCCGCGGCGGAGCCGCCGCGGGAAAATCGGCCAAGCCCGAGAAGGCCGGCAAGCCCGAGAAGGGAGCGCGGCCCGAGAAGGCCGCCCGTCCCGAGAAGGCCGCGCGAGCCGAGAGGCCCGCCAAGCCGGAACGCGCCAGCCGTTAGGCGCTGAAAGGCGGCCGGGCCTCCTCGAGGCCCGGCCGCTTCTATTTCCCTAAAAAAGGAACATCGCCTTGACGCTGCCGCCGTCCCAGGCCTTGCCCGGCTTGTCGGCGTCGAGCACCCCGCCGAAGGTCAGCAGCCCCGCCGTCCCGAACTTCACCTCGAGCGACGCCCCGAGCTTGGCCTCGCCGACGGTCTCGTAGCGTTCCGGCTGCCCGCCGCCCGGATGGCGGACGCGGTTCTCGCCGAGGGCGCACGACGGGGTCAGCTCGGACGTCAGGCGCTCGCTCAGGCTCCGGCGCCAGCGCACGTAGGGCTGGACCTCCCAGCGACGGTAGAACGTCCCCGCGGAAGGCGAGCCCGGCAGGTCGGTGCGGGCCGCGCGCAGGAGGAAGGCCGTCCCCGGCTCGAGCTCGTCGCGGAGGCTCGGGCGCACGCGCGCCGAGGCGGAGAGCTCGTGCACCTTCCGGCGCGCCTCCTCCGAGGTCCCGGTCCCGCCGGGCGCCACGCTGTCGATCTTGGTCTGCGTCTCGAAGGAATAGCGCAGCAGCGGCGCCCAGCCCTCGGCCGTGCCGGCCTCCGCCGAGGCCCGCGCGCGCCGGTAGAAGAACGAGCGCCGCTCGTCGGGCACCTCCCGCCGCGTCGGCTCGTCGAGGTCGGCCGCCAGCCTCAGGCTCCAGGCGCCGAGGGGGGCGCGCACGGAGACCTCGTCGGTGTACGGATACAGCGAATAGCTCTCGGTCGAGCTGCCGCGCGCGTTGAGGTTCCAGTCCACGACCAGCCGCCGCGCCCGCGCCTCCCAGCCCCCGCGCCGCCAGCGCGCCCCGAAGCCGATGTCCGCGTTCTCCTTGCGGTACATCGGCTCGCCGAAAAGTTCGGCCGAAAACCCGGCCCCGAGGTCCTTCTCGAACTCGAGCCAGGCGTGCGTCTCCTGCCGGTCCTTATCGGAAAGCTCCGTGAACCGGAAACGGAACTCCAGCCCGGGCGTGAGGCGGCGCGTGAACAGCATCGTCTGGTCCAGGTACAGGTCGCAGCAATCGAGGCTCGCGCCGTTCACGCGATATCCTCCCGACGAGGCGGACCAAGCGTCATCCCAAGCGCGCGCCCATCCGAAGGTTTTGACGTCGAGAAAATATTCGGAGTCGAACAAAGGCTCGGTGTCGGTCCGATCCATCAGCGAGCGCACGAAGATGGCGTGACCGGGAATCGTTAAAAGGAGGAAAACGGCGGCGCCGAACACTCGCTTCACGCCGTTATTATAGAATCTCGGGAGTGACCGCCGCCGAATTTTGGCCTTACTACGTGTCCCAACACCTGAATCCGGTGAATCGCCGTCTTCACGCGGTCGGTACGTCGCTGGGGCTCGTCCTCGCCGCCGTGGCCCTCATATGGCGCGCCCCTGTCGTTGCCGTTTCATCCGTTGTCGTGGCGTATGCCTTCGCCTGGGCCGGTCACTTCTTCTACGAGAAGAACCGTCCTGCGACGTTGAAATATCCGTTGTTGTCCTTGCGCGCTGATTTCCGAATGTATTGGCTCACGCTGACGGGAGAGATGGACACCGAGATCCTTCTCCTGATGAAAGACCTCAAACGGCTGCGCGAGGTCTGAAGAACTCGCCCAGCTCGTCCAGCCCGCTTATCTTTTTACACGGCGGCAGCGACCGCAGGAACACCTTCCCATAGCCTTTTTTCAGCACCCGCGAGTCCAGGCACACCACCGCCCCGCGGTCCGTCCCCGTCCGGATCAGCCGCCCGAACCCCTGGCGGAACTTCATCACCGCGCGCGGCAAGGACCAATCCTTGAAGTAATCCCGTCCGTTCTCCTCGAGCCAGCGCCGCCTCGCTTCCTCGAGGGCCGACGAGACGTTGGGGAACGGGAGCTTGACCAGCACGACGCAGGACAGCGCCTCGCCCGGCACGTCGATGCCCTGCCAGAAGGTGTCCACGCCCAGCAGCACCGCGTCGCCGGCGTCCTCGAACTCGCGCACGAGCGCGTCGTGGCCCGACACGCCTTGGGCCCACACCGGGCGTCCGGGGATCCTCTTTCGCAGCAGGCCGTGCACCTTGCGCAGCAGGCGCCAGCTCGAGAACAGGAGGAACACCCCGCCCGGCACGCGCGCGACGATGTCCGCGCACGCCTGCGTGACCGCGGCGGCGTGCGCCTCCTCGTCCTTGGGATCGGGCAGGCCCTCGACGGCCCAGAACGCGGCCTGGGTCGAGTAGTCGTAGGGGGAGTCGAGCACGAGCTCCCGCGCCTCGGGCAGGCCCACGCGCGCCTTGAAGTCCTTGAGGCCGTCGCCCGTCGACAAGGTCGCCGATGTCAGGATCGCGGGGATGCCGCGGGAGAACAGGCCCTCGGCCAGGCGCCGGCCCACGTCGAGGGGGGCGGCGCGCAGCTCCGGGCCCGTGCGCGGCCACGCCACCCAGCGGGCGGTCGCCGAGGATTCCGGCTTGAGCACCGCCATGAGGTCGTGGCCGAACTGCGCCACGCGCGCGTGGAGCATGCGCATCTCGGTCTCGTCGGGCCGGCCCTCGGCGGCCGCCGCGGCTTCCGCCAACGCCTTGTCGAGCGCGAGCAAGGCCGCGGGCGGCGCGTCGGGCGTCGACTCGAGGAGCTTGCCCTGGTTCTCCTCATCGGGCTCCTTCAGGCCGTTCTCGCGGGCCAGGTCCACGAAAAAGCCGCCGAGCTCGGAGGCCGCCTGCGCCGCGCGCTCCGCCAAGGCCTCGTCGGCGTACAGCATCGCCGAGACCTTGACCTCCTCGGTCAGCTCCACCGCGCGGTGCAAGCCCGCGGTCACGCCGTAGCGCGCGGAGGCGGCGTCCTCGAGGTTGTGCGCCTCGTCGAGGATCATCGCGTCGGAAGGCGGCAGGCGCGCGCCCGACAGCAGCAAGGCGTGGTTGACGACGAGGATGTGAGCGCGGTCGGCGCGCTCCCGGTCGCGCCGCCACAGGCAGCGGTCCCAATACGGCCCGCCGGGCCCCATGCAGACGTCGGTGTCGCGCGCCACGCGGTCCCAGATGTTCTGCGGGATCAGCTCCGGCAGCGCCGAGCGGTGTCCGGACTGCGCGTCGCGGGTCCAGACGTCGAGCTTCTCGATGATCTCTTTGCCGGTCTCGGAGACGGAGTCCGGTCTCGCTCGAAGCCTCGCCAGCCGTTGGACGCACAGATAATTGTCCGCCCCCATGAGCATGGCATACCTGAGGGGGAGCCCCAGAGCCTCCAGTGCGCGGGCCGCGGTGGGAAGCTCGTGGTTCATCAGCTGTTCCTGGAGGGCTCGCGTGTGCGTGGACACGATCACCCTCCGGTCCCGCGTCGCCGCCCACAGCGCCGCCGGCAGGAGATAGGCGAGGCTCTTGCCCACGCCGGTGCCCGCCTCCACGACGAGGTCCCCGCCGCGCTCGAGCGACTGCCACACCGCGCCCGCCATCGCCTCCTGGGGAGGCCGGGGCTCATAGCCCGCGCGCGCGCGCGCCAAAGCGCCTTCCGGCCCGAACAGCGCGGCGAGATCCATGCGACATTGTAGTATTTCGCCGATGACGCACCGAAAACACGGATGACTATCCTCAAGGATAGTCGCATCGCACCACTGATTCCGGAAACAGTTGCAATGCGGGGGTCTGACCCCAAACAACGCAACAACGGGAGGTCTGACCCCTACAGCGTGAACCCAAACTCGCACCGGTGCGAGTTCTTAGAGCGACGCGAGCCGAAGGGCGAGGGGGGACTCGCCGGGCATGTTCACGGTGAGGGACTTCACCGCCTCCTCGGCGGCGCGGCGGGCGGCGAGGGCGGCGGAGAGGGAGGCCTCGGCGGCGGCGACCTCGGCGTCGAAGTCGGACTTGGCCTCGGGACGAGCCTCGAGCTTGCGCAGCTCCTCTTCATACAGGCGCAGGCGCGCGTCCTGGCCCTCGGCGCCGAGCTCGAGCAGGAAGCTCAGGACCACGCGGTCGGTCGCCGCGCGGCGCGGGTCGGCGGAGATCGTGCCGCCGCCGGCGCCGGCGCCGAGGCCGAGCTCGGCCAAAGCGGCGAGGAAGGCGGCGCGGCCGGTCTCGGTGCGGGTGTAGGCCTCGGCGTAATTGCCCGCGCGTCCGCGCACGGTCTCGAGGACCTCGCGGCGGGCGCCGCCGCGGAAGGCGGACAGGGCCTCGGCGCGGGCCGCCTCGCGGTCCTCCTGGGCCCAGCGGGCCTCGCGCAGCAATGCGCCCGAGCCGAACACGAGGTTCAGGCGGCCGTCGAGCGTGCGCGGGTCCTTGGAGCTCGCCGCGTCGCCGGGATTGAGGGGGCCGTCGCCGTCGACGACGGAGGGGAACTGGCTCGGGTCGAAGTACCGCTGGACGGGGTCAGGAAGGATGCCGAGGATGTCGATCGCGTGGAGCAGGGTCCCGCCGGGGCCGCGGCGGATCGTCGCGCCGCCCTCGCCTCGGCGCGCGTAGGCCCCGCCCAGGTAGCCGTGCTGGTTCGGGTCGCGGCCGGTGATGAGCTCGATCGGGATCTGGACGACGCCGCGCGGGATCTCGAGGACGAGGTCGGGCCACTGCCCGGGGGAGTAGGCCCAGTGCCGGGCCGCGCTGGCCGCCGAGCGGGCGGCCTCGAGGCGCGCGTCGTTGAGCTCGCGTCCGAGGTGCACCGTGAAGCCGTTGGCGGGATCGATCCAGCGCTTGGGCTTGGAGGTGGGGGCATACTCCGCGTCGGTGTCCTTCCAGACGCGGCCGGACGCGTCCTCGACCCACCAGCCGCCGGCCTTACCCGCCAGCTCGTCCTTGTCGTGGAACACGCGCCGCACGCGGCCCTGCGCGTCCGTCTCGAGGGCCAGCGGCTCCGCGCCGAGCCAGGTGGCGGCGACGCCGCCGAGGGGGATCGTCTTGGCTCCGACGCGCACGGAGACGACGGTGCCGTCCGCGCCGAGCCCCACGGAAAGCTCCGCGGTCTTGTGGAACGTCCACTTGTGCCCCGGGTCCTTGGGGTCCTCGGCCTCCTCGGCCGCCTTCTTCAGCTCCTTCTCGTCGAGATAGACCGCGCTCACCTCGCCGGCGGCGTCGAGGGCGAACCCCCAGGACGACAGCTTGAGCTTGAGCCAGCCGGCGCGGCGGGCCGTCAGCGCCTGCGCGCGAGCCTCCTCGGCGAGCGCGAGCAGCCCGGCGCGCCCGAGGTCGGCGCGACGGTAGGAAGCCGACGCGCCCGAGGCTTCGAGCGCCTCGAGCGAGGGGTACGCCGCGGGGTCCGGAGCGGGGCCGTCGACGCGCACGAACGCGACGAGCTCGGAGGGAGCGCGCAGGCGCGCGGCGGGGACGGGCAGGGCCTTGCGCAGGCCGGTGCGCGGGTCGGGGCGGGCCTCGAACCACAGGACGCGGCCCTCGCCCTCGAGACGACGCAGGTCGGCCAGCGCCAAGGACGCGCCTACGGCGCCGCCCTCGAGGACGACCTCGGAGGAGAGCAGGGCCCGGTCGAGCGCGGCGCGACGGGCCGCTGCGGCGCGGCGCGCGCGCACCTCGGCCAGGCGCTCGCGCGCGGCGTCGTCGCCCTCGACCACCTCGATCCAGCCCGTCTCGAGCGCCTGCGCGGCCGTCTCCGGGACCCGGCCGACCCAGCTCTCGGGCGCCACGAAGCGGCGGCCCGCGAGGTCGCTGACGCGCCCGGCCGCCTCGAGCCGGCGGACCTCCGCCGGCGAGGACCACGTCACGCCCTTGGACCCGCGCAGGGCGACGAGGGCGGGAAGGGCGTCGGTGCGGCCGATCCAGCGGGCCTTCATCGCGCGCAGGAAGGCGACGGTTTCCGAAGCGGGCGCGATCTCACGCGTCTCCGTCGGGTCGAACCGCAGCGCGCGCAGGCGCGATTCGCCGAGCGCGATGGACGCCTCGAGCGTGAGGATGCCGCGGCCGTACTGGAGGCGGTCGCGGCGGCGCGCGAGGCTCTCGCGCACGCCGAACAGGCCGTCGAGCGAGCGCGTCCAGGCCGCGTCGGCCGCGGCCTCGGGAAGCTCGAGGACGGCGGCGAGCTCGGCGTCGAACGCGTCGAGCGCGCTGACGTAGGCGTCGAGGGCCTGGTCCTTGAGGAGATGGTCGCGCGGCGAGGTGGAGCGCGCGAGCCACGCCGCCTGCGCCTCGCGGCGCAGCCCGGCGACGCGGGCGTCGAGGTCGATGAGCCGGCGCACGGGCCCGTCGAGCGCGGGCGGCGCCTTGACCGCCGACCAGTAGACGCGGGAGAGCTCGGCGTTGACCCCGCCCTCCCGGGCGAGCACGGAGCCTTCGAGCTCGGCCGAGGCCGACGCTTCCTGGCGCAGGAAGCCCATCAGGCCGGTCCACGAGGCGCCGCGCGCGGGGTCGGCGGACTGCAGCTCGGAGAGGATGCGGGACAAGGTCCCTTCGATGAGCCGGCGGCGGCCCTGCAGGTCGACCTTCATCAGCCGGTCGAGACGCTCGGCGGGATCGTAGTCGTTGCTCTTCACCGCGGCCGCGTCCTTCGCGGCGACGCGGTAGCGCTCGACGAGCACGCGCAGCTCGGCGCGGATGGACTCCGGCGCGCCGGCGAGCAGCTCGTCGTTGCGGCGCTCGAAATCGGCGTCGAGGAGGCGGTCGGCCCACCAGGCGAGCAGGCGGGCGCGGGCGGTGCGCTCGGCGGGTTCTAAAGGATCGCGGTCGCCGGCGGTGGAGCGCGAGCGCGCGTAGACCGCGGGGGAGATGCCGAGCGCGGAGAGCTCGCCGGTCAGGCGCGCGAAGTCCTCGGCGAGGGCCTGGGTGGCGGCCACGAACTCGAACTGCGCGCGCGCGGCCTCGGCCTGGGCGGAGGCGATCTCGGAGACGGGGGAGAGCTTCATGCGCACGCGCTCGACGGAGCCGAGCAGGTCGCGGCGGGCGGCCAGCTCGCGCAGCCTCAGGGCGGCGACCAGCCGGGTCTTCTCGGCGACCGAGGCCATCAAGGTGTGGAGCAGCAAGGACAGGCCCTGCAGGCGGCGGGAGTCCTCCAGCTCGCGGCGCAGGGCGTCGTCGATGACCTCGACGAGGCCGGCGCGCACGCGCTCGGGGTCCGGCGCCTCGAGGAAGGCGCCCTGCACCCAGGTGCCGCGGAACAGGCCGATGGCGGCCATCGGCGTGAAGCCGCGCGAGCTCATCTTCTCGGCGAGCAGGTCGGCGCGCAGCTGCGGCAGGCGGTCGCGGCCGGAGAGCTCCTCGGGCAGGCCCGAGGTGAACAGCGTGTCCTTGAGCAGCTCGAGATCGAAGGCTTCCGCCTCGGCGACCTCGCGCGCGGCGGCGGACGCGAGGTCCCCGTCGGACGGGGCCGGCAGCAGGGCGAGCAAGGCCTCCGGCGGGGTGCCGGGCGGGAGGTGGAGGAAGGCCGCGGTCTCCGCGAGGTCCCGGGCGACGCGCGCGCGCGCCTCGGCGCCGATGCCGACGCCCTCGGACCAGCGCATCAGCGCCGCGTCGAAGCGCAGGCGCGCCAGCGCCATGTCGGCGCGCGCCCGGGCGGCGGCGGCGCCGGAGCGGCGGACCTCGTCGGCGCGGTCCTCGCGCAGGCGGGCCAGCGCGGCCATCGCCTCGGGGGGCGTCGACGGGCTGCGCAGGCGCGCCTCGAGCCAGCCCTCGACGAAGGAGCGGCCGATGGGGTCGCCCGACAGGGTCTGGCGGTGATCGTAGAAGCGCACCGAGCCGGTCGCGTCGAGCGGCGGGGCCGTCTCGAAGGCCCCCAGGTCGCCGTGGTCGTACTTCGGAGGAGCCTGGCGGAGCGCGGCCTCGCGCAGACGGTCGCGAAGCTCGGCGTAGGTCGCCGGCAGGCTCGCGGCCTCGGCCGCCGTCGAGGAGCCCCACATCGAGATCTGGGCGCGGAGCATCGCCTCCTGACGGTCGAGCTCCAGCGCGCGCGCCCGGGACTCCGCGTCCCCGCGCCCGGCGAGCGCCGCGCGGGCGGCGCGCACCCGCGAGAGCTCGGAGCCCAGGCGAGCGCGGGCGGCGGGCAGGGCCTCGTCGAAGGCCTCGAGCGCGCGCTCCGCGGACAACGTCCGCTCGCGGGCGATCGCGACGACCTCGGGCGACGGCACGCCGTCGCCGGACAGCGCCGAGATCAGGCGCCCCAGCGAGCGGCCGACCATCGAGATCGGGTCGAGGCGCAGGCGGTCGACGCGCAGCCCCTTGTCCACGGCGGCCTCGACGGCGCGCGCGATCCTCAGTCGCGACTCGAGCGCCTCGCGGGCGGCGGCGGCGGGGTTCAGCGCGGCGGAGCGCGCGGCGAGCGCGGAGAGGGCGGTCTCGGCGTCGACGCTGAGCAGGAGGCGGGAGTCGAGCGGGCGGCCGAGGAGGTGGTTGGCGGCGACCTCGGCCTCGCGTCGCCGCGCGATCAGGTCGCTCAGCGCGGCCCGGGCGGCCCGCAGCTTCTCGGCGGCCCCCGGCGTGCCGTCGAGCGCGGCCTCGAGCGAGGGGATCAGCTCTCCTTCATAGAGCGCGATCTGCTTGGCCGCGTAGGAGGCCTCGAGCAGGGCCCTCGTCAGGTTCAGCGCCATGTCGGCGGCGGCCTTGTCCTGGAGCCGCGTGTACAGGTCCGCCTCGGCGCCGCGGCGGCCGGCGTCGAGCTGCCGCAGCTCCTCCGGAGCGAGCTCGATGCCGACGACGGGCAGCACCATGAGGCCGGTGAAGCCGAACGCGGGGATCAGCGCGACGCCCGCGGCGGTGATGTTCGCGCCGACCGAGAGGTCCACGTCCACCTTGCGGATGCGGCGGTCCGAGGCCTCGAGCAGCTCGCGCGCCGCCGAGGAGCGCCGCGCGAGGGCCTCCCAGGACGCCGACTGGGCCGTCGCCTGGTCGAAGGCGGCGTTCATGTCCTTGGGCTCCTCGCGCGTCTCGCCGACGGGGCTCAGCGGCTGGCCGGCGGCGTCGAGCGAGGCCCACGCGTCGTGCAGGGAGCCCTCGATGCCGAAGGTCAGCGAGTCGGTCGCGGCGTCGAGCCAGCGGCGCGCGCGGGCGCGCAGCTCGGGCGCGCCGATCAGCGCGTTGCGGTAGAGGCGGATGCCGTCGGAGAGCTCCACGCGCGCCTCGGAGGCCGCCGCCTCGGCGTCGCGAGTGCGCTCGAACCAGCCCCGCGCGGCGATGCGCTCAGATCTCGCGCGCAGGCGCGTGGACTTCAGCCGCGCGGCCATCTCGAGCATGGCCGCCTGCGACTGCAGGACGTAGGCGGAGTTGACGTTCCCCTTGGTGGGGGCGTAGATCGGAAGGCGCACCGTCACCGCGACGCCGAGCGCCTGGCTCGACAGGAGGTCCGGGAGCTGGGCGCCGACGGAGAGCGTGAACTTCTCGATCCAAGGCACCCAGTCGAGGACGGCCAGCTTGGCCTCGGGCATCTTCATCGAACCGCGCGCGCGGGAGAACAGCTCGCCCAGGCGCTCCGGCGAAGCCAGCGCGCGCGCGACCAGGCGCAGGACCCGGTCGAGGTCGTTGGGATTGACGCCGTCGAAGGGCAGAGGCTCCTCGGGGCCGCGGCCGGTCAGGGACGCGTAGCGCAGCGACGCCCGGCGCAGGTCGTCGGTCGCCTCGATGACGCGCGCCTCGGCCTCCGCGCGCAGGACCTGGTCCTCGGCGTGCGCCGCGAGGAAGACCGCCAGGTGGCGCTTCCACTTCGCGAGAGCGATCGCGGCCAGGGCCGACTGCCAGGCCTTCGCGGTGTCGAGCAGCTGCTCCTCGAGGTCGAGCCCCAAGGTGAACAGCGCGGCGGCCCGGGACTCGACCAGCTCGCGCTGGCTCTTGGTCATCGTCAGCTCGGTCTGGGTGCCGACCTGGAAGCCGCCGCCCGTGGCGCGCTCGGCCGTGCCGGGGCCGACGGGCCCGGAGACGAAGCCGACCATCGCCCGCTGGCGGACGTTGTCGAGGAAGGCCCCGGCCTTCTGCAGCTCGCCGATCTCGCGCGAGAGGCGGCCGATCTCGAGCACGATGAGGCGGCGCCCCGCGTCCGCGTCGAAGGCGCGCGCGAGCTCGGCCAGGGCGGGGTTGTTCGCCTCGTCGCGCGCGAAGAAATCGGAGAGCGCGGCGTCGAACTCGGCCATGGTCTTGCCGCCGCGCAGGTCCTCGGCGGCCGCGCCGGTCACCGAGCGCCACAGCTCGCCCAAGGTGTAGGTGGACTCGAAGGAGACGGTCAGGCGGTCGTTGAGGCCGATGTAGCGGCTGCCGTAGGACAGCGCGAGCTCGGAGTTCTCGCCGGTGCGCTTGCGGATCTCGGCGAAGTACGCGGCGGCCGAGCCGGCGAGCTTGCCCTGGGCGTTGATCGTCCAGCCCATGTCCGGGATCTCGTAGGAGATGCGGCCGTTGACCGAGTTCACCCGCTCGCCGAGCTCGCCGCCGCCGCCGACCGAGAGCCGCGTCTCGTGCCCGCCGACGTCGAAGGTGAAGCCCTTGAGGATGGTGGCCCCGACGGCCTGCTGGGTCAAAGGGTCGGTCCCGCCGGTCTTCGCGTAGTAGAACTCGAGGTTGAACGTGTCCTCTTGGCCCAACGCGGCGGCGAGGTCCACTCCTACGCCTAATTTAGAGCGGGTGTACTCGCGGTCCTGGCCCCGGCCTTCGATGAGGAAGCTCTGGTCGAGGGTCGGATCGTAGCCGGTGAAATCCAGGTTGACCTCTTGAAGGAAGCGGCGGGGGTCCTTGGCGAACAGCGCCGTCTGCTCGGCGTTGAGCGAGAGGACCTTGCTGAACTTGATCTTGGACTTCAGGTTGCCGCCGTAGTAGGAAGGCTTGCCGCCCGCGTCGGTCGCGGCGAAGTCGGCGAACCCGGCGGCGCCGAAATACACCTTGCCGTCGGCGACCATCAACGCGAAGTCGTCGAAGACCATCATGCGCGCCTCGCGCGCCTGGGAGCCCACCGTCAGGTCCGGCGGTATGTCCTGGACGAACTTGTGGAAGGTGACGTCGAGGTAGTTGACCATGCGGTCGCTGTCGAGGGATTCCACGCGCACGGTCACGCCCTGGTCGCCGAAGGGGGCGTTGCCCGCGGACGGCGGGCTCGCGAAGCGGTGGCCGATGACGCTGACGTTCTGGCCCCACAGCTTGAGCGCGTTGCCGAAGGTGACCTGCTGGGCGGTCTCGAGGCCGCCGGGGGTGGAGAACTCGCTCTGGTAGACGAGATAGAATCCGTCGGTGCCCTCGCCGACCTCGACCATCTTGGTGCCCGGAAGGAGCTGGGACAGCGCGCGCGGGTCCTTCAGGATCTGCTCGCGGATGGCGGCGAGGTCGCGGGCGGCGGCGTCGGCCGACAGCGCGCCGAACAGCTGCGAGAGGAAGCGCTCGAACTGGGATTTCGGGATCACCATGGTCTGCGGCCCGCCGCGGTTCTCGGCGAGCCAGGCGGGGCCGGTGCGGCCGACGGCGCTCACGCGTCCGGCGAGCGCGGGGGACAGGCGCCCGAGGTCGCCGACGGGCTCGAGCTCCCGGTCGAGCGCCGCGCGCTCGGCCCCGAGCTCCTTGAGGACGTCGGCGACGGCCTTGGCCGCGGCGTCGCGCGCGCGCTCGGCGCGGCGGGCCTCGATGTTCGTTTCGAGGACGGCGCGCGTGCGGTCCTGGATGGACGAGATGTTCTGGGCGACGCGCGAGAGCGCGGTCTCGTTGGGATTGTCGAGCTGCTGCAGCCAGCCGACGACGGTCGTGCGCTGCTCCTGGATGCCGTCGCGGGACTTCTTGAGCGCGTCCCGGAACTCGAGGGCGGCCTTGCGCTCGGCGTCGAGGGCCTCGTCGCCGGAGGAATAGACCTCGCCCAAGGTGTCGTAGTAGGTCTGCACGCGGCCGACGGTGCCGACGGACTCCTGGCTCCACTGGGTCTTCTGGCCGAAGAGGTCGGCGCCTTCGCGGGCGACGCCGGAGAGCATGTCGAACGCGGCCACCTTGCGGGCGAGGACGGCCTCGCCGCCGGAGAGGTCGCCGCCGACCCACGCGAGGTCGGCGTCGAGGTCGGAGAGGCCGAAGCTCAGGCCGGTGAAGGCGCGGGCGAGGAAGGCTTCGAAGACCGGGATGCGGTCCTTCAAGTAATCGTCTGAGGTGGTGACGAGGGCGTCGGCGAAGAGGAAACGGGCGAGGCACTCCGCGTAGGAATCGCCGGCGGCGGCGGAGGCGGTGGTGGGGACGAGGCGCTTGATGGCCTCGAGGCCGAGGAGGGCGATCCTTTGATTGGTCGAGACGTCGAGGGGGGGCTGGGCGCCGGTGGGGATGCCGTCGCCGCCGCCGACGCCGAGCTCGGTGCCTCCTGAAGCGGCGAGGGCCGCGTCGGCGATCTCCTTGATGGCCGACGCCATATTCTGGAGCACACGGGCGTCGGCCATAGAAGTGAGGCGAGGGCCGGTCGAGGGGGATTCGGGATCGAGATCGGTCGGGAGTTTATACTTAACGGCAAAAGAATGTGTATTCGAGGTAAGACCGTCGAGTTGGACGAGCATCGAGTTAACGGCAACAGCGCTCGCGTTCATTTTGACGGCCCTTACGCGGCGCTCCTCGCGGTAAACGGCGGCGCGGCGGACGAGCGAATAAGGCACACGTTCGCCGTAAAGATCCTCCATCTCGGCGTTCGCGGGATCTTTACGGCGTCTCATGGAGTCTTGGTAGTCGACGACGATCTTTTTGTAGTCCTCGTATTGGGTCCGGACCTGAGCGATGCCGGCGCGTGCCGCGCCGGGGTCGTACGCCTTGGCCCCGTTTGAGGCGAGTCCCCAGGGCAAAGCCTTCCTCAACCCATCCGAGATCTTTTCGTATAGGTTCTTTTTCTCCTTATATAAGACCGCGTAACCATCATCGTCGCCATTCGGATCGCTTTGAGCGATCCGGTCGCGCTGGAAGGGGACCAAGGTGTTGTCCAGAAGGTCCTGGACCTCCACGAGCATGGGCGCCAACGTTTGTTTGATGAGCGAACGCTTGCGATCTATCAACGCCTGACCTTGCGCGGCGGGCGCGCCGGCGTTGATGTAGGCTTCGTCGAGCGACACGTCATCCAAAACGCCCTGCAGAGCCGCGACGGAGCGGGTGAACACGGTCTTCGCTTTCGGCAAAACATCGGTGATCGGCTTCTCGAGGGCCTTCGCCGTGGCCTCGGCCTCCAGGCGCCGCACGGTCAGGTCGCCGAGGAAGGGGATCAGGCGGGAAAGATCTATCTTTCTGGTCTTGGCGTCGAAACCCGCGTCGGTGTCGGGGAAGGAGGCGGCGTCGAGGCGGTCGAGCAGGTCGGGCAGCAAGGTCCTCAGCTCGTCGGCGGAGCGGCCCTTGAGGCGGGGCAGGGCCGCGCCCGGGGCGCCTTGCTCGATGAGCGCGGAGAGCTCGTCTGCGGAGGCGGCGAGCGCGTCGCTCGAGGACCCCAGGCGGGCTTCGAGCTCGAGCTGCTCCGCGCGCCACGCGACGAGCGACTCCAGGCGCGAGCCGCCGAAGTCGTCGGCCACGCGCGTCGTCCCGTTCGGGTCGAGGGCGCGCTCGACGCCCGCGAGGATGTCCGCGTGCTCGTCGCGCTGCCCGCGCCAGAAGTCGCGGCGGCGCGCGAGCAAAGCGCGCGTGGCCTCGAGGGTCGGGTTCGACACGCTCTCGGAGGGCACGCCCGGGACCGCGACGACCAGCACGCCGGCGAACTCGAGGGGCACGGCCGCGATGCGCGCGTCGGCCTCGGCGACCTTGGCGCGGTAGCCGGCGACCTCGATGGACTTCGCCTTGAGGTAGTCGAGGGACAGGTCGGACACGCCCGAGGGCGACGACGAGCCGTGCTCGAGCGCGTCGATCAGCGACGGCAGCAAGGCGAGGCGTCGGTCGTACTCGGAGACCGCGTCGGCGCTGCGGCCGCGGTCGCGCGCGTCGATCGCGGCCAGCAGGCCGGATACGTCGGCGCGGAAGCGCGCCACCGCGGAGGACAGGCCGCCCACGCGGACCGCGAGCGAGGCGAAGTCGTCGCGCCGCGCGGCGTCCTCGGCGGTCTGCGCCTCGGCCTCGCGGCGCCACTCCTCGGTCCGCCGCGCCTGCTCGGCCGCGTCCTCGGCGGAGCCGGCGTTGGCGCCGCGGCGCCGCTCGATGAGCTTGAGCTTCTCCTCGACGAGCGCCTGCATCTTGCCGAGCGCCGCGTCCGCCGAATTAAGGAGGCTCAAGCTGTAGGACAGGTCCATCACCATCGCCAGGCGCGCGAAGTTCTTGCGGAACTCGAGGGTGTCCCGGCCGTCGCGGCGCTCGCGCAGGGCGACGGAGCGGGAGCGGTCCGCCACGGCGAGCATCGCCTCCGCCGCGTCGCGCGCGGCCAGGTTCGCCTGGAGCTGGGCGTTGAGCGCCTCGACCCGGGCGAGCCGGGCCTCGACCGCCGCCTCCGCGGGGGTGCCGGCCAGGTCCGGCTTGACCGCCGGAGCGGACGACGGGTCGGAGGTGATGTCGTCGAACATCCGGCGCAGGGCCTCGAGCGAGGCCCACTGCGATTCGCGGGCGTCCTCGGCGCCGGAGCCGGCCTGCGATTCGGGCAGCAGCGGAGAGACGCGCTCGAGGAGGCGGTCGAGCCGGGCGATCGCCTCGGCGTCGGCCGCGCCGCCGGACAGGTCGCCGCTCTGGCCGAGGCGCCGCCGGAGCTCGGCCTCGGAAGCGGGGGCGCCGGGATACGGGAGGGCCTCGGGCCGCAGCGGGGCCGGCTGCGGGACCGGCTGAGCCGCCCTGACCCCGAAGTCCGGGGCCGTCAGCGCCGCGACCTTGGCCGCGGCGCGGTAATGTTCGACGAGCGCGGGCGCCTCGTCGGGGACCGAGGGGACCGTCAGGCCGAGGGCGTCGGCGAGCTCGGGCAAAGCCGCGAGCGCGGCCGGAGCGGACTC
>JAMPYD010000032.1 GCA_023700845.1 Elusimicrobiota bacterium
CGGGCGTCGCGGGGGTCTTGGGCAGGAGCTTGCGCGCGGCCTCGGCGGTGCGGTGCAGGAGGATCGGATCGTAGACGTCGGCGAAATATTTGCCGTCTTTGCCCTCGCCCGACGCGATGCCCCTATCCCGGGCATAGGTCTGCGCCGGCGTTGCTCCGCCGGCGGCGGCGGCCGGCAATTTGGCCAGCGCGTCGTGCTCGGCCTTCGACAGCTGGACCTCCAGGCGGTCGCCGAACAGCCCGACGACGGTCTGGTTGTTCTTTCCGCCCCAGACCTCGGGGGGCAAGGACGCGTCGATCGTCTGCGCCGTCGCCTTCGGGTCGGCGGCGGCGGCATTGTACTTGGCGATCGCGGCCGCGTTCGGCTCGAGGTTCTCGGCGACGAGCTTGCGGTTGGCGTCGATATGGGCCTTGATCGCGGCGGCCGCGGCGCCCTTGGCGGGCATGTTCTTTTTGTACAGGCCGGCCTGCTTCTTGTCGAGCCAGATCAATTCGGTCGCGCTGAGCGCGAGCGGGCCTCCCTGAGCGTCGGGGGACGTCGGGGCGGCGACCACGGACGTCGGCTTCTTCGCGCACGGCGAATTCTTCGACTTGAGCAAGGTCCAGGACTTCGAGGCCTTTTTGGCCGTGGACTGGATGACCTTCCCGTCCTTCGGGTTGCACCAGTAGAGAAGCTCGGCGCCGGTTCCCGGCCGGGTCGGAGAGCCGCCGGGGACGCCCGGGATGACGTTGAGGTGGTCGCCGCCCTCGACGTAGGCGGTGAACTGGGACTGCTCGGCGGGGGTGCCCGCGGTGAGAATGACGGTGACGGGCGCGTAAGGGGCCCGCTTCTCGTCGATCTTGAGCAGCATGATCCAGTTCTGAAGAGGGGTTCCGGGCTTGCTGACGACGGGGCCCTTGGGAAGCGGGGTCAGCTGCTGCCAGGACTTGCCCCGGAAGAAGAGGCCTCCGACCTTCGGTCCGACCTGGGTGCGCGCCCGGCCGATCACCACGCAGTCGTAGGCGGGCAGGAACGGAACCGACGAGGCGGGGAGCCTGGGGGCCGTCGGCGTTCCGATGTCGCAATAGACGACGCCGGCCTCGTAGGCGGCGCCGCTCGTCGGGTTGGCCGGGTTGGCGACGTGGAGAGCTTTGAAGGCGGTCCAGCCTTTGAGCGGGACGGCGTACTCGGCCCGCGCGGTCGCGGCGGCGGCCAGCAGGGCGGCGAGGAGTGCGGCTCGAGGGGTTTTCATTGGGTCCTCTATTTTAAACGCCTATTAGGGAACGCTGAGGCAAATATAAGCCCTAAACCGACAAAACGCAAGGCCTTTTGGCCCCGGCCGCGTCTGGGTCTAAAGGCCTACTTCCGGTCCATCAAGGCGACCAGCTCGACGTGGCTGGTCTGCGGAAAGAGGTCGACGGGCTGCACCCGGCGCAGGACCCAGCCGGAGTGGGACAGGAAGCCGGCGTCGCGGGAAAAGGTCGCGGGGTCGCAGGAGACGTAGACGAGGCGCTTGAGCTTCTTGTCGGTCAGGAAGCGGCGCACGGGCTGGGTCAGGCCGACGCGGGGCGGGTCGACGACCGCGCAGGTGTTCTCGGGGATCTCGTTGGCGAGCTTGGGGAGGACGGCCTCGGCGCGGCCGGCCTTGAAGCGGGCGTTGCGCACGCGGTTGCGCTCGGCGTTGCGGTAGGCGTCGTTGATCGCGTCCTTGTTCTCCTCGACGCCGATGATGCGCGGGTACAGGTCGGCCATCCACAGCGTGAGGGTGCCGACGCCGCAGTACAGGTCGAGGCCGAGGGGGAACTTCTTGCCGCCTTCCTTGACCGCGTCCTTGGCCGCGTTGTAGAGGACCTCGGCGGCGGGGGTGTTGACCTGCAGGAAGGCGCCGGGCGAGGCGGCGAAGTGGAACCGTCCGAGCGTCTCCTCGAGCTCGCGCTGGCCCCAGAGCCGGCGCCAGACGGGGCCGAGGACGACCGAGGTGCGCTCCGGGTTGACGTTCTGGTGGATGCCCGCGATCTCCGGGAAATTCGCGCGCAGCTCGGCGGCGAACACCTCCCGGTCGGGGAACTCCTGATGGGTCGTGACGAGCGCGACGAGCGCCTGGCCCTCGGCGTTGGTGCGGATGTAGAGGTGGCGCAGCCAGCCGCGCCCGGTCTTGCCGTCGTAGAAGGTCCAGCCCCGCTCGATGGCCATGGCCTTGACCTTGAAGGCGATGCGCACCGACAGGTCCGGCTGGATCGGGCATTCCCGCATGTCCACGATCTCGCGGGAGCCGGCGGAGAAGAAGCCCATGCGCGGGCCGTGCGGGCCGGCCATGAAGGGAATCTGGACCTTGTTGCGGTAGCCGAAGGGCTTGGGCGCGCGCAGGGTCGGCAGGACGAGCGCGGCGGCGTCGGCGAACTTCCCGATGCGGCTCACGCAGTCGAGGACGACCTCGCGCTTGTGCTTGAGCTGGCTTTCGTAGGCGAGGTGCTGCCAGTCGCAGCCGCCGCAGAACGGGCCCGGGCGCGAGGGCGCCGCGTGGTGCGGGCACGGAGGATCGATGCGCTCGGGGCCCGAGGAGAGGACCTTCTTGATTCGCGCGCGGGCGAAGTTCGACTTCGCGTCGAAGACCTCGACCTCGAGGCGGTCGCCCGGGGCGGCGCCGGGGACGAACACGACGCGGTTGGAGCCCTCGGCCTTGGCCAGGCCGTCGCCGGCGGGGGCCATGCGGTCCACCTTGACCGTCAGGATTTCGCCGATCGAGGGGGAGGCGGTTCTTTGTTCCACGAGAGATGATACCAATTTTATAGAATGCCCGGGTGAGGCCCATCCTCCTGATCTCCGCCGCGCTGGCGTGCGCCGCCTGCATCCCCTATCCCGGGGAGCTGCCGGACGACGGGCGCGGGCGCGCCTACTCCGGGATCATGGAGGGCGTGTATCCCGGGCTCGAGCCGGGCGCGCAGGAGAACTCGAGCCTGCACTTCAAGGTGAAGGCGTACGGGCAGGACACCGTGCTGAGCGTCTCGGCCGACGCCGAGGCGGCCTACACCCGGATCATGACCGACACGGGCCTGAACTCGTTCATGCCGCGCGGCCTCTACCAGATCGTCGTGTACGGCACGCAGGACGAGTACCGCAAGAAGACCGGCCAGCCCGACTGGTCCGGCGGCGTGGCGGTCGGCAACGCGATCTACACCTACCTCTCGCCGCGCCTCGACGCGGTGCTGTCCCACGAGATCACGCACCTCATCTGGTTCGAGTACATGGGCCGCGTCAACCCCGACCACCGCTGGGTCAACGAGGGCCTCGCCGTCCTCCAGGAGAACAAGGCGGTCGGCTCCCGCGGCCAGGGCGACCTGTTCTCCTCGGTGCGCGGCGCCATGCGCTCGCAGACGATCCCGATGGACCAGATGATCCGCCTGGTGCCGGCGACCGAGCGCGCCTACGAGGTCAGCCTCTGGTACGCGCAGGCGGAAAGCATGACGCGCTTCATGATCGAGCGCGGCGGGCGCATCGGCTTCTCCCAGTTCCTGGGCGCGCTGCGCTACGACAAGAACCTGGATCAGGCCGTCGCCGAGGGCTTCCCCGGCTCGTGGCGAACGCTCGAGGAGCTCGAGCGCGACTGGAAGAGGAGCCTGCAATGAAGACCGCCCCCGCCCCCGGATCGCGCCGAGTCGTCCTGCCCGTGCGCGGCATGCACTGCGCGTCCTGCGTGGCGAAGGTGGAGGGGGCGCTGACGAAGCTCGAGGGCGTGAAGGCGGTGTCGGTGGACCTCCCGTCGCGCACCGTCGCCGTGGACTTCACGCCGATCCCCGGGAAGCTCGAGGTCCGCAGCCTGCGCCGCGCGATCGAGAAGGCCGGCTACGACGTGCTCGGCGAAAGCGAGTCGCGCACCCAGGCCGAATCGATGAGCCTTCTGTCCCAGCAGGCCGAGCAGCGCGCGCTGATGACCCGCCTGCAGGTCGCGCTCGTCTTCTCCGTGCCGCTGATGCTGGCGCACACGCTCAACCTGTCCGCCTACAGCGCGCTGTTCCTCGCCGTGCCCGTCCAGCTCTGGGGCGGCTGGCACTTCCACCAGGGCTTCTCCCGCGCGCTGCTCCGCCGCCGCGCCGACATGGACACCCTGGTCTCCCTCTCCACCTGGGCCGCTTTCCTCTACAGCGCCTACGTCGTGCTGTTCCCGGAGACCCTGCCGCCCGCGGCGCGCGTCACGCAGTGGGACGCGGTCAGCGGCCTGATCGTGTTCGTGACCTTCGGCCGCTGGCTCGAGTCGCGCACGCGCGGCAAGACGAACGAGGCCGTGGCCAAGCTCATGCGCCTGGCGCCCAAGACCGCGCGGGTCCTGCGCGGCGGCGAGGAGGTCGTCGTGCCGCTCGCCGAGGTCGAGGTCGGCGAGATCGTTCGCGTGCGCCCGGGCGAGCAGATCGGCACCGACGGAGAGGTCGTCACCGGAAGCTCGACGCTCGACGAGTCCATGCTCACCGGCGAGAGCCTCCCGGTCGAGAAGACGGTCGGCTCCCGCGTCTGGGGCGGCACGCTGAACAAGGGCGGCGCGCTCGAGGTCCGCGTGGCCCGGCCCGGCGACGAGTCCGCGCTCGCGCGCATCGTCGAGGCCGTGCGCGAAAGCCAGGCCACCAAGCCCAAGATCCAGCGCTACGTGGACAAGATCTCCGCCTGGTTCGTGCCCGCGGTGATCGGCCTCTCCGTCCTGACGGCCGCGGTGTGGCTGCGCTGGGGCCCGGAGCCGAGCTTCCTGCTCGCGATGACCTGCGCGGTGTCGGTGCTCGTCTCGGCCTGCCCGTGCGCGCTCGGCCTCGCGACGCCGCTCGCGGTCGTCGCGGGCATCGGCCGCGCGGCGGAGATGGGCGTCTTCCTGAGAAACGCCGAGATCCTGGAGGAGGTCGGCAAGCTCGACGTCGTCCTCTTCGACAAGACCGGCACGCTCACCGAGGGCAAGCCGCGCGCCGCCGGCGCGATCACCGTGAAGGGGACCGAGGACGAAATGCTGGCCTGGGCGCTCGCCTGCGAGGAGCGCTCCGAGCACCCGTTCGCCGCCGCGATCATCGCGCTCGCCAAGGAACGCAGGATCAAGGCCCCGAAGGTGGACGCGTTCGAGGCCCTGCCCGGACGCGGGGTGCTCGTGCGCTCCGGCGAGCGGACGGTGCGCGCGGGCAGCCTCCCGTGGCTCAAGGAGGAGGGCGTCCAGGTCCCGGCCGACCACGCGATCCGCTTCTCCGAGTTCGGCTCGCTGCTGGGCGTCGCCGTCGACGGCGCCCTGCTCGGCGCGTTCCAGATGGAGGACGCCCTGCGCCCGTCGGCGCCGGCCGCCGTCGCCGCGCTCAAGGACATGGGGCTCGAGGTCTATCTCGTCTCGGGCGACCGCAACGCCGCGGCCTACCGCGCCGCGGAGCTGTGCGGCATCGGCACCGTGTTCGCGGAGATCCGGCCCGAGGAGAAGGCCGGCATCGTCCGCCGCTTCCAGGTGGAGGGCAAGAAGGTCGCGATGGTCGGCGAGGGCTTCAACGACGCGCCCGCGCTGTCGCACGCCGATGTGGGCGTCGCGCTCGCCACCGGCACGGACGTCGCGATCGAGTCGGCCGACATGACCTTGCTCAACCCGGACCTGATGACGCTCGCGCGCGCGATCAAGCTCAGCCGCCGGATCCGGCGCGTGATCCGCGAGAACCTGGCGTGGGCCTTCGTCTACAACCTCCTGCTGATCCCCGTCGCCGCCGGCGTCCTGTACCCGCGCTTCGGCGTCCTGCTGCGCCCCGAGTACGCGGGCGCGGCGATGGCGCTGAGCTCGATTTCCGTCGCGTTGAATTCCCTGAGACTGAGGAGAAGAGATGTCCAATAAGAAGCCCCTGATCTACGGCTACAACCCCGATCTGTCCCTGTCCGGCGCCGACGCGCCGCTGCCGCCGATCGAGACCTGGCCCAACCAGTACAAGGGCTACGAGATCAAGATCGAGGTGCCCGAGTTCACCTCCGTATGCCCGAAGACCAAGCTCCCGGACTTCGGCGCGATCACGGTGCGCTACCTGCCGAACAAGGAGTGCCTCGAGCTGAAGAGCTTCAAGTACTACATGCTCGGCTACCGCAACATGGGCATCTTCTACGAGAACGCCGTCAACCGCGTTTGCGACGACATCGCGAAGGCGACGAAGCCCGTCTGGCTCGAGGTCGTCGGCAAGTTCACCCCGCGCGGCGGCATGCAGTCCACGATCACCGCCCGATGGCCGCGCAAGGCGTTCGGCCCGCGTTGACCCGGAGCCTCCGGGCCGGCCGGCTCGTCCTCGGGGCCGGCCTGCTTCTTTTCCGTCTGGGCCGTCCCGCCCTGTGGCAGGACGAGGCCGAGACGGCCCTGCGCGCGGCGTCCATCCAGGAGACCGGCCTTCCGCGGATGACCCTCGACGGCGTCCTCGTCACCGCCCAGCCGTCCCTGGCCAAGCACGAGGGCAACGCCGAAGGCGTCTGGATCTGGAACACCTGGCTGCCGGCGTACATGACCGCCGCTTCGTTCTCCGTCTTCGGCCAAACGCCGTTCGCCGCCCGTCTCCCCTTCGCCCTCTGTGCCTTCGTGTCTCTGTGGTTCTTTCCCCGTTTGTTCGACGATGAATCCGGCCCTCCGTGGGCCGCCGAAGCGGGCCTCGTCCTTCTCGTCCTCTCGCCGGCTTTCCTTCTCTTCGCCCGCCAGTCCCGCTACTACGCGCTGACCGCGCTCGGCACGGTCCTGACCATGCTCGCCTGGCGCCGCCTGCTCTCCGGCTCGAAAGGGGGGGCGGCCGCGCTCGTCCTGTCCCTGTCGTTCCTGCTTCATTCGTCGTTCGCCTTCTTCGCGATCGCGGCCGTCGCGCTCGCCGCCGACGCGGCGCTGCGCGGGCGCGAGTGCCTGGGAAGGCGCTTCGCCGGCGCGGCGCTGGCGGCCGCGGCGCTGTCGCTCCCGGTGTTCTGGTACTTCCGCGTCTGGGACCGCCCCGGCAACCATCTCTACGCCCCGGTCGAGGCCTTCGAGTTCCTCAAGACCTTTTTATTGTGGCTGTCCCTGTTCGCCGTCGCGCCGCTGCTTCCCGCGGCCGTCGCGGTCAAGCGCCGGAGCTATTGGCCGGTCGCCGCGGGCTTCGTCCTCCTGTGCGGGCTCGTCGCGGAGGGGGCGTTCTCCCGCTTAGCGGCGGCGCTCGCCTTGGCTTGGATCCTCGCCCGCGCCGTCCGGTCCCGGGACGTCGAGCGCCTGGCCTGGCTGTGGCTCGCGGCCACGCTCGGCCTGCTGTCCTTTTCCGCGGCCGAGCCCTACGGCCGCTACCTGATGGGCGCGCTTCCGGCGCTGGCCTATCTCGGCGGCCGCTGGATCGCGGAGCTCGCCGGCGGCCGCCGCGCGGCCGCGCTCGCCCTCGCCGCGTTCCTGGCGGCGGCGAACTGGGCCGGCTGGCTGCCGTCGAAGGCGGCCGCCCTCGTCGCCGCGCCCGCCGCCCCGGCCGCGAGCGTCTCCGGCATGATGCGCCAGCGCCTGCGCGACGCCGGGCCGCGCAGCGACCTCGCGCGCTTCCTCGGCGAGCTCGCGCGCGGCCCCGAGGGCTACGTCGAGGCCGTCGCGCGCGCCGTGAAGGAATCCGGCGGGGAGACCGCTTTTTCGGACGCCGACAACCTGTCCTTGATGTTCGCCGCCGGGGTCAAGCCGGTTTATAAAGAGGAGCTCGACTTCCTCAAGCCCGATTGGCTCCTGATCTCGCCGTGGCTGCGCCTCGACCAGCAGGCGTCGGTCGAGCTGGCCGCTCTCGCGACGAGCGCCGCCTACGAGCCGGTGCCCGTTTCCGCGCCGCGCCTGCTGTGGCAGAACAACCCCGATCCCCTGTTCCGGGATTTCGCCCCGAAGCCGGGGCCGCTGGCTTTGTTCCGCCGCCGACGAGCGGCGCGCTGACCTACTCGCCGCCGGACGCGGCGGGCTTGAGCGCCGCGGCTTTGCGCGCGCACGCGCCGCGGGCGGCCTTGCTCTCGTCGAGGGTCACGCAGACCAGGACCGCCTTGTCGTTCGCGCCGACGCCCAGGTAGTGGAGCGCCTTCTCCCCGTCGAACACGGGGCGGGTCTCGAAGAGCGGGGGAGGCAGTCCCGATTCGACCGCTCGCCCGTCGACGATCAGCTCCGCGCTCCGCTCGTCTCCGGCGAGGAAGGCCCAGCGCCGCCCCGAGGGGCTCGCCGCCGCCCATGTCCCCCGGTAGGCCGGATAGTCGCCGATCTTCTCGGCGTCGCGATGGACGACCCCGGCGGCGCGCCAGAAGACGCCGGCGGAGTTGAACACGGGGGATTCCGGCTGGGAGAGGGGGATCGTGAAGGTCTTGCCGGCGACGTAGAGGCGGTCGTACCAGCCTTTGGCGTCCGGGACGGACGAGAAGAAGAACGCGGCTCGTCCCTTGTCGTCGATCAGGGGGTCTCCGACATACGGCCAGCGGCCGAACTCGGCCCCGTCCAGGGACGCCCCGAACTCCCGGCCGAGCTTGTAGGTCGCGAAGACGTGGGCGAGATCGGGCGTCGCCGCCAGGAGGTGATAGTCGGGGCCTTTGGCCGGGGCGTGATCCCGATAAAGCCAGCGGCGCCCCTGCCAGTCGACGTTGTACAGGATGCCGTCGTCTCCGACCGCGATCAGGCCGGGGATCGCGTCGAACGCGGGGCCCGATCCCTGCGCGGACACGACGCTCCACTTGCCGTCCGTCCCTTGGGCGATGTAGGCCAGGTTGCCGCCCTTCGGGGAGTACTTGAGGTCGCGGACCGAGCGGTGGCTGCGGCGGATCTCCTTGCCGTTGATGGTCAGGACGACCCCGCGAAAGGCGCCCGATTCGTCGGCCTCCCCGCGCATCACCGCCCACGACGCGCCGTCTCCGGAGATCGCCGCCATGTTGGGGACGCTGTCATGGCTCGGGGTGACGGCCCGGTACACCTCCTTGCCGTCGAGGAGGACCCTCTTGTCCTTCCTGAGCTGCACCATGTGGTAGCCGTCGTCCGAGATCTTGGCCGCGAGGCCGTACGGGTCCCAGAGGGGGAACCGCGCGACGTCGGCGCGCGCGGACGGGGCGGCGAGCATGAGGACCAGCGCGAGGGCTTTGATCATGAGGGGGATTATAAGGCGCGCGCGCCGGCCGCGCAATGGACATCTGGGCCGTTGGGCCTATCCGCGGATAGGTCTTAAGGGCTGGCGCGAAGCGCGATCGTCAGCTACGCTTCACGAGATGATTCGCCCGGGAGCCTCGGTCCGCGTTTTCATGGCCGCCCTCGTCCTCGGCGCTTCCGCGCCGGCGAGCGCCGGCGATCCGGCGCCCCAGGGCGAGGCGCCCCAAGGCGCCCCTCTCGCGCCGGCCGAGCAGATCAAGAACGCCTGCGACGCCGAGGCCGTTTCCGTCCGCCTGCTCGATCCCGCGGCGTCCGGCGAGGAGGGCGGCAAGAAGGAAGGCGCGCCGGGGGGCGCGAAGAAGCCCAAGGCCAAGACGGGCGGCAAGGCTCCGGAGCGGGGGGAGGAGGCGCAGAGCGCCGCCAAGCGCCTCGGCGGCGGCGTCGAGAAGGAGGAGGACGCCGGCGGCCAGACTTTGTCGTGGCCGCGCGGCGGCACGACGAAGCGCGACTGCCGCGCCAAGCTGGAGCGCCTGCGGCGGGATTTCCCGGGCCGCGTCACCTTCGAGCCCACGACCGCCGAGCGCGTGGCCGAGGTCCGCCGCCGCCGCGACGCCATGATTCCGGAGAACCTGCGCCGCAACGCGTCGGACGCCTCCGTCGCGGAGGGATTTTTCGACGGCGGATTATTCGGGAAGCTGTTCGGCTCGAAGCCCGGCGGCGGGGTCGCGGCGCCGTCCGCCTCCGGCGCCGCGGAGATCGTTCCGGCGGCCTACGCCCCCGCCCGCCAACTGCCGGTCCAGTACCGCGGCGCCCTGGCCTCCTCTCCGCCCGCGCCGGTGAGCTACGCTCCCCCGACCTTCACCCAGCGCGTCTCGAGCGCCTACGACGCCACGACGGCCTACGTGTCGCAGAGCATCGAGGAGGCCGGGAAATGGGTCGACGGCGTCGCGCGCTCCGTGCGGAACCGGTTCTTCAGCGGCATCGAGATGATTCAGGGCTACGGCTACTCGCTGATCCGCGCGGGCCGGCGGACGAACTGGGGGACGAAGCCCCTGGTCGACGGCCTGCGCAGCATCGCGGCCTACATGCGCGGCACGGGCAAGGCCGAGACCGACCTCGCGGTCGGGGACATCTCGAGCGCCAGCGGCGGACAGCTCGGCGGACACGCGTCCCATCAGACGGGCCGCGACGTGGACATCGGGTTCTACATGACGGAGGCGGGCAGCGGCAAGGCGGTGGACGCCGTCAACTTCGTGCGCTTCGCCGGCGGCCGCGACGGGCTCTCCGGCAGCTACAACGGCCGAGCGGTGCGCTTCGACGCCGAGCGCAACTGGCTTCTCATCCAGGCCATCCTCGCCAACCCCGATCCGGAGTTCAAGCCGACGCACATCTTCA
The DNA here is from genome assembly GCA_023700845.1 of Elusimicrobiota bacterium. GTDB lineage: Bacteria > Elusimicrobiota > Elusimicrobia > UBA1565 > UBA9628 > GWA2-66-18. The sequence continues at coordinate 10,460 of JAMPYD010000032.1, forward strand.
TCGCCAAGCATCTGGAGGACGCGGTCCTCGCCGCGGGGGCGAATTCGCCCGACCGCGCCCGCGCCGCCGCGCTGATGTCGTACTGGCCCGGCCACGACAATCATCTTCATCTGCGGGTCCAGTAAGGCTCTCCCGTCCGGCGGAGTATGGGGGAAGGTGAACCCATGAGCGCGCCTTCCCCGTTCCTGACGCAGAACCTTGCGTTCGATCTCGCGATCGCCGCGACCGCGCTGTTCTTCTCGTGGAGGATGTTCCTGCTCGTTCGCGCGCGCGGCGAGGCCGGGCCGTGGGCGCTCGCGGCGGCGGTCGTCGCCGGCGGGGGCTGCGGCCTGATCCCCTGGGTCCTGCTCGGCGGATTCGAGGGGACGATCTGGGGATTCGCGCTCGCGGCGCGCACGCTCTGGACGGGAGCCACGGTCGCGGCTCCGCTGGCCGCGGCCGCGGCCGCGCTCCGCTCGCGCAGGTTGATCTGGCTCGTCCCCGCGGCGGCCCTGCTCGCGCTGAAATGGTGGGGGGAGGTCGCCGAGCCCGCCCATCTCGAGGTGCAGCGCGCGACGATCGAGGTCGCCGGGCTCAAGAGCCCCGTCCGCGTCGCGCATATTTCCGACCTGCAGACGGACGGCATCCGGGACATGGAGCTCCGCGCCCGCGCGGCGGCCAACGCGTTCGAGCCCGACGTCGTCGCGTTCACGGGCGACGTGATGAATCATCCGTCCCTGGCCGCCGCGTCGTACGAATATCTCGCCGGCTTCAAGGCTCGAAGCGCGAAGCTGATGGTCGGGGGGGACGTCGACGGCGGCCTGGACCGGAAGGCGCTGGAGGCGGCC
>JAMPYD010000033.1 GCA_023700845.1 Elusimicrobiota bacterium
CGACGACGGCGAACTACGTGATCTCGACGGGCGGCGTCAGCGGCTTCGCGCTCAAGGCGCACCTGCTGCACAAGCGCCTCGTGCCGATCGCGACGACGATCGTCGCGTCGGCGCTGACCTCGGTGATCCTGTACGCGGTGCTCGCCGCGATCCTCGCGCAGGGCCTCGTCTCGCTGGCGTTCCGCCTCCAGGGAAGCCGCGTCGGCCTCGTCGAGGGGATCGTCGGCCTGTGCGTGCTGATCGTGGCGGCCGGCGGGCTGATCGTCCTGTTCCTGGACGGCCGCCTGCGCGGCAAGGCGGCGCGGCGGATATTCCACTGGACGAACCAGGCGGCGTTCCGGCTCTCGTCCAAGCAGATCCCCGCGGAGAACTTCCTGGACTTCGAGAAGCAGATGGCGCACGGGCTCGCGCGCATACGCCACGCGCACGGCCACCTGACGCTCGCGGTGCTGTTCACCTGCCTCGACTGGGGCTTCGCGATGATCTCCCTGTGGCTGTGCTTCAAGGCGGTCGGCGATCCCCTGCCGCTGGGCCCGCTCAGCGCCGTCTTCGCCGTCGGCCAGGGCGCGACCCTGATCCCGGTCCTGCCCGGCGGGCTCGGCGCGGCCGAGGGCTCGACGGCGGCGGTGCTCGTCGCGCTCGGCTACGACGGGGGGCGCGCGCTCGTCGCGGCGCTGGTGTACCGCGCGGCGTACTACATCGCGCCCTCCTTGCTCAGCGTGCTGGTGCTGTGGGGGCTCAAGGTCTCCGAGCCCGCCGTGCTCAGCGACGCGGCCGCCCTGGCGCGCGATCTTCCCCGGAAATCGTGCTAGAATAGGCCGGTGAGAACGGCGATCCTGCTGTCCGCGCTGATGGCCGCGCGCGCCTCCGCCGCCCCCGATCCCGCCGCCCTGTTCCGCTCGGCGCTTCCGCCCGGCTTCGCGCCCGTCTCCTTCGACGCGCCCGCCCCCGTCCGGATCCCGACGCCGGTCCTCATGAGGATGCAGTTCGCGGGCGACACGCAGACCGTCGCCCTGGCTCCCCTGCTCGACCGCCATCTGACCGCGACGGATTCCTTCGCCGGCGCCGGCGGCCGGACCATGGTGGCCGGGACCTTGGACCTTTCCGGCGACGGCTACCTGGCGGTGACGCCCCCGGGCGGGGCGCCGCGCTTCGTCAAGATCGAGCGCGGGATGTCCGGGAGCTGGCGCGACGGCGTCCACTCCTACGCCGTGAGCCTGTCGGTGAACATCTTCCGGCCGCGGCTGGCCAACTACATCGTCATACGGAATACGACCACCGGTCAGGTGGTTTGGGAGAAGCGGATCACCGAGCTGTTCCGCCTGACCTACCGCGCGGGCGAGCCGGTGAACCTCGCCGGGCGGCCCTACCGCCTGTTCTACTCCGCGCGCCCCGACCTGGGCCTCTGCTTCATCTACGACGACACGAGCGAGGGCGGGCACGAGTACAAGTTCTACATGGTCCCCGTGAGCCAGATCCGGGGAGCGGCGCCCGCTTCCTATAAGATGTACGGCGGGGACGCCGTGAAGCTCCAGGCCTCTCCGGACCTGACGACGCTTCTTATCTCGCGTTAAGCTTCCGTTTGACGGCCGATATGGACCGCGGGACAAAAAAAGACTAAGATAGCCGCGCAATGGCCGTCTGGGCCGCGCTGGTCGCGGGAATCGTCGCCGTTTTCTTCGCCGGAGTGATGCTTCTGCATCGCTCCCTCTACGTGAGCGCGGTCAGTCTTCTCGTCGTGCTGCTGCAGACCGCGGCGCTTTTTCTCCTTTGCGGCTCGCCCCTGCTCGGCCTTCTCCAGGTCATGATCTACGCCGGCGCGGTGATGGTGCTCGTCGTGATCACGATCATGGCGGCCGGCGAGGAGGGCGATCGCTTCGCCGACTTCTCGTTCCCGCGGCCGCTCGCGTGGGCGGGCCTCGTCGCGGCCGCGGCGGAGATCGCCCTTCTGCTCTCGCAGGGCTCGGCCCCGGCGGCCGCCGCCGTGGACCCGGCCCTGCAGTCCCGGCTCGGCGCCGCGCTCTTCCAGCCCTACGCGCTGGCCACCGAGGCCGTGACCTTGCTGATGTTCCTCGCGGCCCTGGCGATCGCGCCGGAGCCGGAGTCCGCGTCATGAGCCTGACCGCGGTCGTCTGGGCGACGACGGGCTCCCTGTTTTCCTTCGGCCTGGCGATCGTGGTGTTCCGCCGCCAGCTGCTGGCGATGCTGCTCGGCCTGGAGCTGATGCTCGCGGCGGTCAACGTGAGCCTCGTGCATCACGCCGGCCTGTTCGACGACGCCGAGGCCCTCGCGGTCGTCGCCCTCGTCATCGCCGTCGCCGCCGCCGAGGCGGTCGTCGGGCTGGCCCTGATCCTGCGCATGCGGCGCGGGGGGCGCGGCGCGGACGCCGCGCTGCTGACGGAGCTGCAGGGATGACCGCCGCCCAGGTGCCGTGGGCCGCCTGGCTGCTTTTCGCGGCCCCCGTGACGGCGATCCTGTTCGGCTTCTTCGTGATGCGCCGCCTGAAGCCCGAGTGGACCCACGTTCCGATCCTGGTCTCCTGCGCGGTCGTCACCGCGTCGGCCTTCTGGCTCGCGGCCGAGGTCTACACCGGCCACAGCTTCGACCTGAACCTGTTCCGCTTCGCCGAGGCCGGGACCTGGGCCGTGGACTTCGGCCTGCGCATCGACGGGCCCGGCGTCGCGGTGCTCGCGATGGTCAGCTTCGTCGGCTCGCTGATCCATCTCTACGCCGCGGGCTACATGAAGGGCGACGCGGGCTTCTCCCGCTTCTTCCTCGTGTTCCACCTGTTCTTCCTCGCGATGATCGGCCTGCTGACCGCGAACAACTTCGTCCAGCTGTACCTGTTCTGGGAGCTGGTCGGCGTGGCCTCCTACCTGCTCGTCGGCTTCTGGTTCCATAAGGAGAGCGCGCGCAAGGCCGCGCTGAAGGCCTTCCTGACCAACCGCGTCGGCGACTTCGGCCTCCTGCTCGCGGTGCTGCTGATCGTCCTCCAGTTCAAGATCACCCATTTCCACCTGCTCTACCTCAAGGCCGCCAGCGGCGCCGCCTTCGAGCTGCTGCCCGTCATCGGCGTGCTCCTCGTCTGGGCCGCGTGCGCGAAGTCCGCCCAGTTCCCGCTCTACTTCTGGCTGCCCGACGCGATGGAGGGACCGACGCCGACGTCGGCGCTGATGCACGCCGCGACGATGGTGACCGCGGGCGTGTTCCTTCTCGTGCGCTCGTGGCCGCTGATCGCGGCGGTGCCGGGCTTGCCGCATCTCATCGCCTGGATCGGCGCCTTCACCGCGCTGTTCGCGGCGATCATCGCGGGCACGAAGAAGGACCTCAAGCGCATCCTCGCCTACTCCACGGTCAGCCACCTCGGCCTGATGATGCTGGCGCTCGGCCTCGGCCAGGTGGGCGTCGCGCTGTTCCACCTGATCGTGCACGGCTTCTTCAAGGCCGCCCTGTTCCTCTGCGCGGGCAACATCGCCCACGCCCTGCACCAGCCGACGGCCAACGTCGACGACGTCGGCGGCCTGCAGAAGAGCATGCGCCTGACCTATCTCTCCTTCCTGCTCGCCGCCTTCTCGCTGGCCGGCGTGTTCCCGCTCGGAGGCTTCTTCAGCAAGGACGCGATCCTCGACGCCGCCTGGCACCACGGCGGGGGGCTGGCCGTCATGGGCATGCTCGTCGCCGCGGGCTCGGCGTTCTACATCTTCCGCATGCTGTTCCTCGCCTTCTACGGCGCGCGCCCCGAGCAGAAGCGGGCGCCGCACGCCCACGAGGCCGAGCCGATCCTGGGCGTGCCGGTTCTGTTCCTGGCGCTGGGCGCCGCGGCCGCGGGCCTGCTCAAGGGGCCGATCGAGCGCTTCGTCGTGATGGGCTGGCACGGCATGCCGAGCGGCCTGCCGGGCCTCGACGTCGTGCTGAACCTCCCCGGCGAGCCGTTCCTGCCGCACCTGAACCTGACGGTCGCGGGCCTGGGAACCTTCATGGCGGCGCTCGGCGCGCTGGCGGCTTGGCGCCTGACGATGTCCGACCCCGGCTTCGACTGGCGCTGGCGCGGCGGCGCGCTCGAGGCGGCGTTCGAGTCCGATTTCGGCTGGAAGACCTTCGTCGACGGCTTCGCGTCCGCCGTCTCCCGGCTCGCCGGCTTCACCGGCAAGGTCCTCGACAAGGGCGGCGTGGACGGCCTCGTCGAGGGCACGAGCGGGTTCGCCCGCGCGGCGGGCGCGGCGATCGCGCGCTCGGCGCAGGGCCGGGTCAACGATTATCTGTGGTGGATGCTGGCGGGCACGGCCCTGCTCCTCGGGAGGGTGCTGCGATGAGCCACCCGCTCACGATCCTCTGGGCCGCGCCGCTGGCCGGCGCCGTCGTCTGCGCCGTCGCGGGCTCGCGGGCCAAATACGCGGCGCTCGGCTTCTCGGCGCTGTTCGTCGGCCTGATCGCGGCCCTCGGCTTCGCGCAGGGGTCCAACGCCGCGCTGGCCGTCGTCAACGAGATCGGCCCGGTGTGGTCCTACGGCATCTCCTACCGCCTCTCCGCCGACTCGCTCTCGATCGGCCTGATCGGGCTGACCGCGTTCCTGAACCTCATCTGCGTCGTCGCCTCCTGGGAGCTCGAGGTGTCGCCGTGGTACTGGGCCTGCTTCCTGGCGCTCGCCTCGGCGCTGACCGGCGTGTTCCTCGCCCGGGACCTGTTCTTCTTCTACGTGTTCTGGGAAGCGACCTTGATCCCGATGTTCTTCATCATCGGCCTGTGGGGCTCGAGCAACCGCCTGCACGCCGCGGTGAAGTTCTTCCTGTTCACCTTCGCGGGCTCCGTGTTCATGCTGCTGGCCCTGCTGGCGCTCGTCAGCGCCCACCACCGCGTCAGCGGGGTTTGGACGTGGGACCTGGCCGTGCTCGACGCCTCGGCCCTGGGGAGCGCCGCGCCCCTCGTCTTCTGGGGACTGGTCCTCGGCTTCGCGGTGAAGATTCCGATGATCCCGCTGCACACCTGGCTGCCCGACGCCCACACCGAGGCTCCGGCCGCCGGCTCCGTCATGCTCGCCGGCGTGATGCTCAAGATGGGCGTGTACGGCCTCCTGCGCGTCGCGATGCCGCTGTTCCCGACCTTGTCCTTCGACGCGCTGCCCGTCCTCGGCGGCCTCGCCGCGTTCAGCACGATCTACGGCGCGCTGTGCGCGATGGCGCAGACCGACCTCAAGCGCATGATCGCCTACTCCTCGATCGCCCATCTCGGCTTCTGCCTGCTCGGCGTGCTGTCCCGCACGAGCCAGGGCCTCGCGGGCGGGACGCTTCAGCTCGTCAACCACGGCCTGACGACGGGGGCCCTGTTCCTGATGGTCGGCTTCCTTTATGAGCGCTCGCACAAGCGCGGGCTCGCCGACTTCGGGGATCTCGCCTCGCGGGCGCCGTATCTCGCCTTCTTCTTCGGCTTCTCCACGCTCGCCTCCGTCGGCCTGCCCGGCCTCAACGGCTTCGTCGGCGAGTTCATGGCCCTGTCCGGCGCGCTGGCGGCCCTGCCGATCCTCGCCTTCGCCGGCGTGCTCGGCGTGACCTTGGCCGCGGCCTACGCCCTGCCCGCCTTCCAGGCCGTGTTCTGGGCGCCCGCCGGGCCCGGGTCGGTCAGCGACAAGGTGACCGACCTCGACGCGCGCGAGCGCGCCGTGCTCTGGACCCTCTCCGCCCTCATGCTGTGGATCGGCCTGGCGCCGAGGCCGTGGCTGGCCTATTTCGAGCCCGCGCTCCGGGGGCTCGTGCGATGACTTTGATGCCGATGGCCCCGCAGGCGGCGCTCGCGGCCGGCGTCCTGGGCACGCTGTCGCTCGGCCTGATGCGGCGGCCGCCGGCGCTCGCCCTGCGCGCGCTGGCCGTCGCCTCGATCGCGGGGGCGATGCTCCTGGCGGTGGGGACCCCGGCCGGCGGCTACGCCTCGGCGATCCTGCTGAGCGACGCGAAGAGCGTCGGCTGGCAGTACCTGATCTACCTCGGCGCCCTGCCGCTCGCGCTCTGGCTCGACGGCACGGACGACGTGCTCACCGCCCTGTTCCTGGGCGCCACCCTCGGCATGTCCCTGCTCGCAGCGGCGGCGAACCTGCCGATGCTGTTCATCGCGCTCGAGTTCATGTCCCTGCCCGCCTATCTGCTCGTCGCGCGGTCGCGCCCCGGCGCGCGCGGCCTCGAGGCGGCGATCAAGTATTTCTTCGCGGGCGGCGTCGCCGGGGCGCTGTTCATGCTCGGCCTCTCCCTTTACTACGCCGACACGCGCAGCCTCGCCGCCTCCGCGGCGCTCTCGCCCCTCGGCCAGGCCGGGGCGGGCCTGATGGCCGCGGCCGCCCTGTTCAAGCTCGGCGCCTTCCCGCTGAACTGGTGGCTGCCCGACGCGTACGAGGCCGCCGCGCCCGAGGTGTCGGGCTTCCTGTCCACCGCGATGAAGTCCGCGGCGGTCCTGTTCCTGATGCGGCTGTGCGAGCTCGCCCCCGAGGCCGGCTTCATCCGCCTCCTGCCCGCGATCGGCGCGGCCACCGCGCTGACCGGCGCGGTCATGGCCCTGCGCCAGGAGCGCCTGCAGCGCCTGTTCGCCTACTCCTCCGTCGCCAACGCCGGCCTGCTGATCATCGGCGTCGGCGCGTGGGCGCTCGCCGGCCGCTCCGCCGAGGGCGTCTCCGCCCTCCTGTTCTTCCTCGGCGCGTACGCCTTCATGAGCAACGGCACGTTCGCGTTCATCCGCTTCTCCGGCCTGGAGACGCGGTCCCAGCTCAAGGGGAGGGGGGCCGCCGTGCCCGCGGCCGCCGCCGCCTTCACGATCCTGCTCTTCTCCCTCGGCGGCATCCCGCCGACGGGCGGCTTCATGGCGAAGCTCCTCCTGCTGTGGCGCGCCGTGGACGCGGGCCTTCTCTGGCCCGCCGCGGCCGGCGCGCTGTCCGCGCTGATCTCGCTCGCCTACTACCTGGGCATGGTCCGCGATCTGTGGTTCGAGAAGGCCGACGAGTCGGCGTCCTTCCGCCCCGCCCACGGCGCCTCCTTGGTCGTCGCCTGCGCGGTCGGCGTCCTCCTGCTCGGCGCCGCGCCGTGGCTGATGTCCTCTCTTTCGGGGGGCCTGACCCGATGACCAAGCTCGCCCTGTTCGCCCTCGTCGTCAACCTGCTCGTCGTGCTCGGCGTCACCGGCCTGTTCGCCAACGCCGGCCGCCTGCTCGGTCCTCGCCCCAAGCATCAGGGCGACGCGGAGCTTCCGTACGAGACCGGCATGCCGCCGCTGGCGCCGGCCTACGAGCGCATGACCGTCTCCTACTGGCGCTACGCGGTCCTGTTCGTCGTCTTCGACGTGGACCTGGCCTTCCTCCTGCCGTGGGCGCTGTCCCGGCCGGTCCTGTCCCTCGAGTCCATGCTCGCCATCACCTCCTTCGTCGCGCTGATGCTGCTGATGCTGGCGTATTTCTGGCGCAAAGGGGTTCTCGAATGCCGTTAGAGATCGAAACGGCGCCCGCGGGCGTCATGACGACCCAGCTCGACGCGGCCTTGGGCTGGGCGCGCAAGTACTCCATCTTCCAGTACCCGTTCGTGACCGCCTGCTGCGGCATGGAGTTCATGTCCGTGGCCGCGTCGCACTACGACCTGGACCGCTTCGGCGCGGGCTTCCCGCGCTTCTCGCCGCGCCAGGCCGACGTCCTGCTCGTCGTCGGCACGGTCAGCCACAAGATCGCGCCCGTCCTGCGCCGCATCTACGACCAGATGGCCGAGCCCAAGTGGGTCGTGGCCTTCGGCGTGTGCACGTGCACCGGCGGCTTCTACAACAACTACTCGACGGTGCAGGGCATCGACACCATCATCCCGGTCGATCTCTACATCCCCGGCTGCCCGCCGCGCCCCGAGACCGTCATCCAGGGCCTGACCTTGCTCCAGGAAAAGATCCAGAAGACGGGAGGCCGGTCCCGATGAGCGGCATCCGCGGCGAAGTCCGGGAGGTCCCGGCCGACTCGAACCACGAGGAGCTGTCCAAGCTCCGCGCCGCCGGCTACAACGTGCTGGTCGACCTGACCTGCGTGGACCGCCTGGCGAAGGGCGCGCCCCACCGCTTCGACGTGATCTACCGCCTGATGCGCCTCGATCCGGCGACGGGCGACGACCTCGGCCGCGTCGAGGTCCGCTGCGCCGTCGACGAGGCCCCCGTCCTGCGCTCGGTCAAGGACGTGTGGCCCGCCGCCGACTGGCTCGAGCGCGAGGTCTGGGACATGTTCGGCGTGAAGTTCGCCGACCGCCCCGGCATCAAGCGCCTCCTCATGTACGAGGAGTTCCAGGGCCACGCCCTGCGCAAGGACTACCCGATCGCCAAGCGCCAGCCGCTGATCGGGCCGAAGTCGGGCGACAAGGCGGACAGCCCCAGCTTCAACATTCTCAAGCCGACGGTGACGGGCGAGTGATGGCCGCCAAATCCCAGAAGACGTACATGCTGAACATGGGCCCGCAGCACCCGTCCATGCACGGCGTCGTCCGCCTCGTCCTCGAGCTCGAGGGGGAGCGCATCGTCGACGTGGACGCCGAGATCGGCTACCTGCACCGCGCCTTCGAGAAGCACGCCGAGAACGAGACCTGGAACAACGTCGTGCCCTGGACCGACCGCCTCAACTACGTCTCGCCGCTGATCAACAACGTCGGCTACGCGATGGCCGTGGAGCGGCTGGCGGGCATCGAGGTCCCCGAGCGCGGCCAGTACATCCGCGTGATCGCCTCGGAGATCTCGCGCGTGACCGACCACCTGACCTGCATCGGCGCCACCGCGATGGAGCTCGGCTCGCTGACCGTCTTCCTGTACCTGATCAAGGGCCGCGAGTTCCTGTACCAGCTCGTCGACCACCTGACCGGCGCGCGCATCACGACCGCGTTCACGCGCGTCGGCGGCGTCAAGGGCGACCTGCCTCCCGACTTCGCCGAGAAGTTCCGCGCCGTCGCCAAGGAGGTCCGGCTGGCGGTCGCGGAGAGCGACAAGCTCCTGACGCGCAACCGCATTTTCATGGACCGGATGGAAGGCACGGGCAAGCTCTCCCCGGCCGACGCGCTCGCCTACGGCATCACCGGCCCCTTCCTGCGCTCGACCGGCGTGCCCTACGACGTGCGCCGCGCGCATCCGTACGCGGTCTACGGCAAGCTCGACTTCGAGATCCCCGTCGGCTCGACCGGCGACAACTACGACCGCTATCTGTGCCGCCTGGCGGAGATCGAGCAGTCCCTGCGCTTGATCGAGCAGTGCCTGGAGCGGATTCCCGACGGCCAGCATTCGCTCGAGCCCAAGGAGATCAAGTACGCCTTCGAGATCCAGGACGCGGGCAAGCACGGCGACACCGCCTTGCTCGCCAAGTACGCGGCCAAGGTGGACCAGACCCTCGAGGGCATGGGCAAGGACGCCCAGCCCGGCACGCGCACGGCCGACCGGAAGATCACGCTTCCCGCCAAGGAGAGCACCTACACCAACATCGAAGGCCTGATGAACCACTTCGAGCTCGTCATGTGGTCCTGGGGCGTGAGGATCCCGCCGTCGGAGACCTATTTCGCCGTCGAGGGCGGCAACGGCGAGCTCGGCTTCCATCTCGTCAGCGACGGCGGCGACGGCCCCTACCGCGTGCGCTGCCGCCCGCCGTGCCTGTTCCCGATGGCGGCCATGAAGAAGCTCTTGATCGGCGGCCAGATCGCGGACGTGATCCCGACCTTCGGCTCGATCAACATGATCGCCGGGGAGCTGGACCGGTGACGACAACGGAAAAGATGAACCACAGAGACACCGAGAAACGGTTTACGGCTGAACAGGAAAATATCCTGGTTGGTTGGACGAAGAAGTATCCCTATTCGAACCTCGGCCTCATCGAGGCGCTGCGGGCCGTCCAGGATTGGCACCGCATGATCGCGCCCGAGGCCGCGGCCCGCGTCGCGGAGATCTTCGGCCTGCCGTTCAACCACGTCTGGGGCGTCGCCACCTTCTTCCCGACCTTCACCCGCTGGAAGACGGGCGAGAAGCGCGTCGGCGTCTGCCACGGACTGTCGTGCTTCCTCAAGGGCTCCAATAAGGCGGAGAAGTGCCTGGAGAAGACCCTCGGCGTGCCCAAGAAGCAGGCCACCCCCGACGGCAAGCTTTCCTGGGAGACGATGGAGTGCCTCGGCGCCTGCGAGCAGGCCCCGGCGCTCCTGGTCAACGATAGGCTCGTCGGCCCGGCGACGGAAGAAACGATCGCGAAGTTGAAGGACATGAAGTGACCAAGATTCTGACGAAGCACTTCGACGAGCCCAAGCTCCATGAGCTGGAGACTTATCGCCGCCTCGGCGGCTACGAGGCCCTCGCGAAGGCCCGGGGCATGGAGCGCAAGGCGCTTCAGGAAGAGGTCGTGAAGTCGAACCTGCGCGGCCTCGGCGGCGCGGGCTTCCCGGTCGGCTTCAAGTGGAGCACGGTGCCGCCCGAGGACAAGGTCCCCGGCCCCCGCTACGTCGTCGTCAACTGCGACGAGTCCGAGCCCGGCTGCTTCAAGGACCGCGTCCTGGTCACGCGCGCCCCGCATCAGCTCCTCGAGGGCCTGCTCATCGCCTCCTACGTGATCGGCGCCAAGGACTCCTTCATCTTCATCCGCGGCGAGTACCAGAACCAGTACGACATCCTCGAGAAAGCCGTCGCCGAGGCGAAAGCCGCCGGCCTGCTCGGAGACGTCAACCTCCACCTCATGCGCGGCGCCGGCGCCTACATCTCCGGCCTCGACACCGCCTTGCTCGAGACGATGGAGGGCAAGAAGGCCTGGCCGCGCCAGCCCCCGCCCTTCCCGACCGTCGCCGGCCTGATGGGCAAGCCCACGGTCGTCAACAACGTCGAGACCTTGTCCATGCTCCCGTTCATCGTGCGCGAGGGCGGCGAGGCCTTCGCCAAGATCGGCTCCGCCAAGAACGGCGGCACCGTGCTTTTCTCCATCTCCGGACACGTCGAGAAGGAAGGCGTCTATGAAGTGCCGATGGGCACGAAGCTGCGCGACGTCCTGGCCCTGGCGGGCGGCGTGAAGGGGGGCAAGAAGCTCAAGGCCGTCATCCCCGGCGGCACCTCGATGCCGCCCCTGCTCGAGAAGGACCTCGACATC
>JAMPYD010000034.1 GCA_023700845.1 Elusimicrobiota bacterium
CGCCGGGCCGCGTGACATAGTCACCGACGCCGGAGCGCTCGCGGAGCTATCCTCTCTGTAAGCCGTCATCAACAAGGAGGATGCATGCTTTCATCGAATGTCGGAAAGGCGGATCGCGTCGTGCGCGTCGTCGTCGGCCTGGGCGTTCTCGCCGCCGGCTGGCGCTTCCACAGCCCGCTCGGCCTCATCGGGCTGGTTCCGCTGCTGACCGCCGCGCTCGGCTGGTGCCCGGCGTACCTGCCGTTCGGTCTCAGCACGGCGTGCTCGGCCAAGGGCTGTCCGCCGAAGTGAGGGGAGGCGGGCGTCCGCTCTAGGCCGGGGAGCGGCGGTCGTTGATCGCCTCGAGGGCGGTCCAGAACTCGGCGGGGGTGGCGATGCGCTTGTCGGGGTCCGGCTCGAGCGCGCGGTCGATGAGGGCGTCGAGCTCGGGGCTGAGCCCCGGCACGCGCGTCGAGGGGCGCAGGTAGCTCTTGGCGAGCTTCGCCGGGGTCGTGCCGTCGAACGGGCGCGAACCGGTCACCATCTCATAGAGCACCGCGCCGAGCGCGAACACGTCGTTCTCGCGGCGGATGACGCCGTACTCCTGCTCCGGCGCCATGTAGTGCGGGGTGCCGACGACGGTCTGCGTCGTGGCCGCCGCCTTGCCGGAGAGCGCCGCGTGGCGCGAGATGCCGAAATCGAGGACCTTCACGGCTCCGTCCTTGGTCAGCATCACGTTGCCGGGCTTCAGGTCGCGGTGGACGACGCCCCGCCCGTGCGCGTAGGTCAGCGCCGAGCACACGGGGCCGAGCACGCGCTTGATCTCCTGAAGAGGCAGGACCTTGCGCTCGGCGATGACCTCGTCGAGGGTGCAGCCCTCGAGGCGCTCGAAGACGAGGTAGAGCCCGCGCTCGTCGTGCTCGACGCCGTGGATGTCCACGATCGAGGGATGCTGGAGCTCGGCCACCATCGCGGCCTCCTCGATCAGGGCCTTCTTGGCCTCGTCGTCGAGCAGGAACTCGTCGCGCAGCATCTTGATGGCGACCTGGCGCTTGAGGCGCTTGTCCCGGGCCTCGTAGACCACCCCCATGCCGCCGTGGCCGATGGCCTTGCCGAGCTCGTAGTGGAGCTCGATGCCCGTCGGGGCCCGGGCCTTCTTCTCGCGGTCGCCGCGCAGTCCGTTGTTGACGTGCATGAGGCCGAAGCCGATCAGCAGGCCGCCGGACAGCGTGAAGATCAGGACGACGCCGAAGGAGCGCGCGCGCGCCGGGACGTGCGCGTCGAGAAAGGGCTTCTCGGACCCCTCCCGCGTCAGCTCGGCCGGGGCCAGGCCGTGGCGCCGCGTCGAGTCGCGGTAGTCGGGCTCGAACTGGCTGTTGAGCTCGGCGGCGGCCTTGAGGTCGGCCGCCATCGCCTCGTAGTCGCCGCGGCCCTCGTGCGCGTGGCCGCGGTTGGCGAAGGCGTACGGGTTCTTCGGGTCGATCTCGAGCGAGTGGTTGGCGTCGGAGATCGCGTCGGCGAAGCGCCCCATGCGGATGTACGCCCAGGAGCGCGCGTCGCGCAGGAACGCGGCGGACGGCGCGATCGACAGCCCGCGCGAGGCGTCCCGATCCGCGTCGCCGTAGCGCCCGAGCAGGTTCTCCGCGGCGGCGCGGTAGAACAGCGCGTCGCTGTTGTCCGGCTCGAACTCGAGGGCCTTGTCGGCCTCGCCGATGGCGCCGTGATAGTCCTTGACCGCGAGCTTGGAGCCCGCGGTCTCGATGAAGCGGCGGACCGATTTCGCGGCCGGGCGCTCCGGCGGCGCCCGGCGCAGGGCCTCGACCTGGTTGAGCTGCTGGACCATGCCGTGGTACTCGCGCTCGACGGACTGCGCGAGGCTCGCGTTCTCGAACTTCGGGGCGGCGGCGGTGCGGCCCTCGGAGAGCTTCATCAGCGCGTAGGCGGTCTTGTCGTTGGGGTCGATCGCGAGCGCGCGGCGGGCGTCCTCGACGGCCTGAAGATAGTTGCCGAGCCCGTAGGAGGCCGCGGCGCGCGCCGTCCAGGCCCCGCTCTCGCTCGGCGCGCGGCGCAGCACGGCGTCGGCGTCGGAGTAGCCGCGGGCGAAGTCGCCGAGCGCGGAGCTCGCCTGCGAGCGGCTGATCAGGGCGTCCTTGTCCGCGGGATCGTGGCTGAGCGCGATGCCGGCGAGCTCGCGGCCGTCCTGCCAGCGCTCGGCGCGGTTGTTGAGCGCGGCGGCCTGGGCCGCGGCCTGGGCGGCGAACGCCTTGGGCGCGTCCTGGGACAGGTGCCGGATCGCGGCGTTGAGCTCTCCGAGGTGGTTGTCGATCCAGATCTGCTGCTCGGAGGGCTTCACCTCGTCGGCGGCCTTGATCATGTCGTTGACGACGGCGGAGAGCTCGGCCCGGGCCTTGCTGTCCGGCGCGCCCTCCAGGATCATTTTGAAATCGCGAAGCAGGCCGCGCGAGGGCGTGCCCGAGAGGCCGCTCAGGGACGAGCCTGGCCCGGGGGTCGCGTCGGCGGGGGCCACGCGCCAATTGAGCGCCGGGGGGGCGGGGGACGCGGCGGGCGCGTCCGCCGTGTCGTCCGCGGCGCGCGCGGGCGGCAGGGCCAAAAGAAGAGCGAGCGCCAGGGGCGCGGAGAAACGCTTCATTCTGCGGGGAAGAATCCCTGTCAGTGTAAAGACCTGGGATGGGGGCGTCAAGGGTCCTCGCGCCGCTTTTCCGTGACGATTTTTGGACCCGGCGGCCTTCTTATCGATTTGCTAAAATATGCAAAGATGAGCCGGTTGTTCTGCGTCGACGGCACGAATCTGGTCCGCACCGCCTACGGCTACGGCGGCCCGGCCCACTCGGCCCAGGAGGACGCGGACACGGACCGGGTCACGGTGATCTTCGCCCAGCTGTGCGAGGACGCCGGCGGGGAGATCGAAGTCGAGCTGTTTTACGACGGGGCTTTCCGGGCGCTCGGCGGCCCGCGTCCGGACAACTTCCGCGTCAGCTTCACGCGGGAGCTGAAGGCGGACGACATGATCCTCGACCGGGTCCGTTCCCGGAAATGGAACGGCGGAAAGACGACGGTCGTCACGGCGGACGTGGAGCTCGGCGAGATGGCCGAGGCGGAGGGCGGGAAGTGGCTGCGCGTCGGCCACGGCTCGCCGCCGGAAGGAGTCGCGCGCAGGATCGGGGGGCGGTTTCTCAAATGAGCGTCAAGAACTCGGTGATCATCGTCGGCGGCGGCATCATGGGCGTGCAGACGGCCTATCACCTGGCCCTGCTCGGCCATTCGGTCACCCTCCTCGATCAGCGCGACGTCCCCAACCAGTGGGCGGCCTCCGGCGACCATCTGCGCGTGTTCCGCCTCACCTACGGCAAGGACTCGTTCTACACCGAGATGGCGCTGAAGGCCCTGCCGATGTGGCTCGAGCTGAACACCCTCTCCGAGGAGACGCTCCTGCTCCAAAACGGCATGCTCGAGCTCGCGCCGAAGGCCGCCGGCTACGAGGCGCAGAGCATGGCCGCGCTCAAGGACCGCGGCGTCCGCTTCGAGAAGCTCCTGCCCCCGGAGGTCAAGAAGCGCTACCCGATGTACCGCTCGGGCGCGTTCAAGTGGGCGCTGTTCCATCCGGACGGCGGCATGATCTGGGCCAGCCGCGCGGTCGCCGCGACCGCGTCCATCGCCCAGCGCAAGGGCGTCAAGATCCGCAACGGCGTCAAGGTCGTCTCGATCCAGAAGGACAAGAACGGGATCAAGTCCGTCAAGGACTCCGCGGGCAAGACCTGGGAGGCGGACAAGTTCCTCTTCGCCGCGGGCTACTGGTCCAACGAGCTGCTCAAGCCGTGGGGCATCCCGATCAAGATCACCAAGCAGGAGCAGTTGTTCTTAAGACCCCAGGAGGGCCGCGGCCGCTACCGCCCCGAGCACTTCCCCGTTTTCGCGAGCCAGGCGGGAGGCTTCTACGGCTTCCCCGTGCACATCCAGGGCTTCATCAAGATCGGCGACCACCGCAAGGGCGCGGTCGTGAAGGCCTCGAACCCCGACGAGATGCGCATGCTGTCTCCGAAGTTCGAGAAGTCCTGCCGCAAGTTCCTCAAGCAGTTCATGCCCGAGCTCGCGGGCTTCGTCGACTTCGAGGGCCACGTCTGCTGGTACGACAACACGCCGGACAACGACTTCATCATGGACCGCCTGCCCGACGCGCCGAACGGCTTCGTCGCCGCCGGCTTCTCCGGCCACGGCTTCAAGTTCGCGCCCATCATCGGCAAGTCCATGGCGGAGCTGATGGTCGGCGGCAAGTCCGAGCTGAACCTGCACCGCTTCCGCCTCGGCCGCTTCAAGCTGAAGAAGGGATAGGCCCGGCATGGTCCGCCTCCTCGCGGCGTTCGCGCTCCTTCTTCCGCTCCTCGCCGCCGCCGCCGACGGAGGGCAGGTCCCGCTGACCCCGTTCGAGACGAAGAAGACCTCGCCGGAAAGCGCGGCGGCGGAGCGCCGAACCCCGAGGCTCAAAGGCCTGGCCCGGGACGCCGCGCCGGAGGAGGACGAGCTGGTCTGCGAAAAGGACATCGTGCATCCGACGACCAAGCCCGGGGCGATGGGGGTCCGCCATTGCTGGATGAAGTCCGATCCGAAAACCATCATCGAGAAGCCCTTCAATGTCATGACGGCCGAGGACCTGCGGGGCGCCGCCCAGGGCGGAGCGCGGGGCTTTCCTCCTCTCAAGAAGCCGCGGATTCCCCCGGCGAAGAAGAAGGCGCCGGCCCGGTAGCCCGAGCCGTTTAGCGCTACAATAAAAGGATGAGACATTTGATCCTGATTCCGGCGGCCGTCCTCGCGCTCGGCGCCTGCGGCACGGCGACCGTCGCGATCAAGTCCGACTTCGAGTTCTCGAAGGTCAAGCGCGTCGCCGTCGCCGGCTTCTCCGATTACGCGGGCCAGCCGGGCTCCGGCGAGGCCCTGTCCGGCGCCTTCGAGCAGGGCCTGATCGCGGCGGGCTACGTCCTCGTCGAGCGGGGCCAGGTGGACAAGGTCCTGCGCGAGAAGAAGCTCTCCGCCGGGGACGCGAAGGCCGCCAAGGAGATCGGCCGCCTGCTCGGCGTGGACGCCCTCCTGCTCGGCCGCATCACCGATTTCCGGGAGCCGCGGGAGAAGCTGGTCCGCGCGGACGTCGTGGACACCCATCAGGACCCGGTCTACGTGCGCAGGACCAAGCGCGTGCAGCAAGCCGACGGCACCTTCGCGAGCACCGAGGTCACCGAGCTTCAGGGCTACCGCACCGTGCGCGTCGTGCGCCGCGAGCCGCGCGCCGTGACGACGTACGGCCGCCTGGGCGTGACCGCCCGCCTCGTCTACGTCCAGACCGGGGAGATTCTCTGGTCCGGCTCCGACTCGACCAGCGTCTATTCCTTCGAGGAGTCGGCGCGCGCGGTCGCCGACTCGATCCTGAAGGCCGTCAAGAAGACCTGGCCCGCCCGCGTCGCGAAGTAAGCTTTCCCCGAAATAAAAAGCGCCCTCCATGCTTCGGAGGGCGCCTTTTTATCGATTAAGCCGCGACGGGGGTCTTGCCCGAGCCGGCCAGCATCTGCCCCAGCACGAAGCGCAGCACGCCGCCGCAGCGGTAGTACTCGAGCTCGATCGGGGTGTCGATGCGGCACAGGACCTTGAACTCCTTGATCTTGCCCGCGTCGTCGGTCGCGCGCACGGTCAGCGGCGAGCGGGGCTTGACCGAGGCGAGGCCGACCACGTCGAAGGTCTCGTAGCCGGTCAGGCCGTGCGTCTGCGCCGACTCCCCGTCGAGGAACTGAAGCGGAAGGACGCCCATGCCGACCAGGTTCGAGCGGTGGATGCGCTCGAAGCTCTGGGCGATCGCGGCCTTCACGCCCTGCAGCGCCGGGCCCTTGGCGGCCCAGTCGCGCGAGGAGCCGGTGCCGTACTCCTTGCCCGCGACGACGATCAGCGGCGTCTTTTCGGACTGGTACTTCTCCGCCGCGTCGTAGATCGCCATTTGCTGCTTGGACGGAATGTGCATGGTGTAGCCGCCCGTCACGTCCTTGAGCATCAGGTTCTTGATCCGGATGTTGGCGAAGGTGCCGCGCATCATGACCTCGTGGTTGCCGCGGCGCGCGCCGTAGCTGTTGAAGTCCGAGGATTTCACGCCCTTCGACTCCAGGTAGCGTCCGGCGGGGGAGTCCTTGGCGATGTTGCCGGCCGGGGAGATGTGGTCGGTCGTCACCGAGTCGCCGAACACCGCGAGCGCGCGGGCGCCCTTGATGTCGTTGAGCGTCCGGGGCTTGAGGTCGAGGTCGGCGAAGTACGGGGGCAGGCGCACGTAGGTCGACTTCTCGTCCCAGTTGTAGAGCTCGGTGGCGGAGACGTTCAGCGACTGCCAGTTCTTGTCGCCGGCAAAAACATCTTTATACTGCCGCAAGAACGTTTCGCGCGTGACGTGCTTGTCGACGGCGGCCGAGACCTCGTCGTTGGTCGGCCAGATGTCTTTGAGATAGACCGGCTTGCCGTCCTTGCCGGTGCCGAGGGGCTCCGTCGCGAGATCCAGATCGACGTTGCCGGCCAGGGCGTAAGCCACGACCAAGGGCGGGGACGCCAGGTAGTTGGCCTTCACCAGCGGGTTCACGCGCCCCTCGAAGTTGCGATTTCCCGAGATGACGGCGGACACGACGAGGTTGTTCTCCGAGACGGCCTTGGCGACTTCCTCGGGGAGAGGCCCGGAATTGCCGATGCACGTGGTGCACCCGTAGCCGACAAGGTGGAACTTTAATTTTTCAAGCGGCTCGACGAGCCCGGCGGACTTCAGGTAGTCCATGACGACCTTGGAGCCCGGGGCGAGGGAGGTCTTCACCCACGGCTTGACGCTCAGGCCCTTGGCGACGGCCTTCTGGGCGACGAGGCCGGCGGCGATGAGGACGCCGGGGTTGGAGGTGTTCGTGCAGGACGTAATCGCGGCGAGCGTGACCGCGCCGTGGCCGATCTTGTAGTCCTTGACCGCCACCTGCGTGCCGGCGGGAGCGGGCGTGTTTCCCTTCTTATCCTTTTCCTTCAAGAAGCCGGGAAGGTCGGCCGCGAGCCACTGCTTCTTGACCGAGCCGAGCTCGATGCGGTCCTGCGGGCGCTTCGGCCCGGCCACGCACGGCTTGATCGAGGCCAGGTCGAGGTCGAGCTTTTCGGCGAACGCGGGCTCGACCTTGTCGTCGCGGAACAGGCCCTGCGCCTTGCAGTAGGCCGAGACGAGGGCGATGTCGTTCTCGGGGCGGCCGGAGACGCGGAGGTAGTCGAGCGTGCGGTCGTCGACGGGGAAGAAGCCGACGGTGGCGCCGTACTCGGGGGCCATGTTGGCGATCATCGCTCGGTCGGCCAATGAAAGACCCGCGACGCCCGGTCCGTAAAACTCGACGAACTTGCCCACGACCCCTTTCTTGCGGAGCATCTGGGTGACCGTGAGGACCGCGTCGGTCGCGGTGACGCCCTCGGGGAGCGAGCCGGTGAGGCGGAAGCCGACGACTTCCGGGATCAGCATGGGCATGGCCTGGCCGAGCATGGCGGCCTCGGCCTCGATGCCGCCGACGCCCCAGCCGACGACGCCGAGGCCGTTGATCATCGTGGTGTGGGAGTCGGTGCCGATGACGGTGTCGGGGTAGGCGACCCCGTCCAAGGTCCAGACGACCTTGGCGAGGTACTCCAGGTTGACCTGGTGGACGATGCCGGTCTCGGGCGGGACCGCGCGGAAGTTGGAGAACGCCTTCTGCCCCCACTTAAGGAAGGAGTAGCGCTCCTTGTTGCGCGAGAATTCGAGCTCGGAGTTCTTGTCGAAGGCGTCGGAGGCGCCGAAGAAGTCCACCTGGACGGAGTGGTCGATGACGAGGTCGACGGGCTGGAAGGGGTTGATGCGCTTGGCGTCGCCGCCGAGCTTCTTGATCGCGTCGCGCATCGCGGCGAGGTCCACGACGGCGGGCACGCCGGTGAAGTCCTGCATGACCACGCGGGCGGGCATGAAGAACACCTCGCGCTCGGCGGGCTTGGTCCCGATCGTCCGGGCGACGGCCTCGATGTCGCCCTTCTTGACGACGACGCCGTCCTCGTGGCGCAGCAGGTTCTCGAGGAAGATCTTCATCGAGAAGGGCATCTTCGACAGGTCGAAGCCTTTCTCCGACAGGGCGGCGAGGCTGAAATAGTCGAACTTCTGCGAGCCGACGGCGAGGGTTTTGCGGGACTTGAAGCTGTCGAGAGAGGGAGTTTTCATGGTAGCGCTCCTGATGGGACGGCGTTCGCGCATCTTATCATTTCGCCCCGCGCGCTTCATCGGGGCGGGCGGGCGCGACAATTCCTATACCCGGCGCACATGCCCCCGCCATGGCCGCGCCGTCCCGGTCCCGGTACAATGCGTCCCGGAGGACGCTTTCATGACCATGGCCAAGCACGCCCGGGAGGCCCGCCGCGCGCCGCGCTCCCGGCACGATTCGACCGTCGAAATCCTCGGGGACCGGGGGTCCGCGCCCGTCGGCGCCGCGCGGCTCGTCGACGTCTCCGCGTCGGGGGCCCGCTTCGCCGCGACGGAGACGTTCGTTCTGGGCGCGCCGCTGCGCGCGCGCCTGCGCCTGCTGAAGTCGGGCGTTCTCGACGTCCGGGGGACCGTGGTCCGGATCGAGGAGAAAACCAATTACACGCTGTACGCCGTCAAGTTCGACTCCGCCGCGGACCGCCTCCGGCCGTAGGCGCGCTCGAGGCGTTCGGGGCCATGATCACACCCTCGCGACCGCATGGAACGCGGAGTTGATCACGGCGAGGACGAACGCGAAGCCCAGCGCCCACCAGAAGCTGGCGACGCGGAAGCCCGGCACCAGCGCCGCGGTCAGCATGACGAGCCCCCCGATGATGACGAAGGTGAAGAGGCCGAGGGTCAGGACGTTGATGGGCAAGGTCAGCGCGACGAGCACCGGCCCCAGCACCGCGTTGACGAGCCCGAGCACGATCGCGACGACGACGGCCGTTCCGAACCCGTCGATGGTGACCCCTCTGAGGAGGCGGCCCGTGACGAGGACGGCGACGGCGCTGACGAGTATGTTCAGTATGAGAGACATGAATCACGCTCCTGTCGAGGATGCGGGCATCCTATCACGGACCTTCCCTCGATTTCCGTGACGGCGGCGCAACGGTTTGATCGCCCTCCGGTCATGGGACTATCGGCGCCGAAAGGGGCATAATCTCCGGGCCCGCATGCGCGCACTGATCCTCCTGCTCGGTCTATATTCGGCTCCGCTGGCGGCGGCGCCCTCGCGCAAGGCCCGCCTGCCGGCGGGGCTCGTCATCGCGTCCGTCACGATCGACGCCCGCAACGTCTTCGAGACCGACGCCCCTCCCGAGAACAAGCTGCTGTACCGCGCGGCCAACCGCGCCCACATCCGCACGCGCGACCATGTCGTCGAGCGCGAGCTGCTCTTCGCCGCCGGCGAGCGCTACGACCCGCTCCTGATCGAGGAGACCGAGCGCAACCTGCGCGCGCTTCCCTTCATACGCCGCGCCGAGGTCATCGCGGTCGTCAACAAGAAGGGCGCGGTCGACGTGACCGTGCGGACCTTCGACGCGTGGACGCTCGAGGTCGTCGCGGGCTTCAAGCGCGCCGGCGGGGTGACGAACGTCAAGGGAGGCTTCGCCGAGAACAACATCCTGGGCCAGGGCAAGGCGGCCTCCGCGGTCTACAGCCGCGACGGGGATTCGGTGTCCCGCGCCTTCAGCTACAAGGACCGCCAGTTCATGCGCCGCCAGCGCCTGCAGCTCGCGCTGGCCGCCGCCTCCGCGCCGGGAAGCAGGAACTACTCGATCGGCGTGGACCGCCCCTTCTACGCCTCGATCGCGCGGACCGCCTACGGCGGCGGCTTCACCTACGGCGAAAGCCGTCTCGCCGAGCTCACGCGGCGCACCGGAGAGCTCAGCGCCAGCTTCGGCGTCGCGCTGGCGACCTCGACGGAGCGCACGCGGCGCGTCACCTTCGGCCTGGCGACGCGCCGCTCGGCGTCCGACGGCGCGAACCCCGACGTCGAGCAGCTGACCTTCTTCAAGCTCGCCGGGGACTGGCAGGAGATCGACTTCATCACGGCGCGGCGCATACAGGCCTTCACGCGCGACGAGGACTTCAATCTCGGGCTCGGCGTCTTCCCCTCGCTGGCCTGGGCGCCGAGGAGCGCCGCGCTGGGCTCGACCGCGTCCCAGATCCTGCCGCGCGTCGACGCGACCAAGGGCTTCGCCTGGACGAGCCATCTCCTCCTCCTGAAATCGGGCTACCGCTCGAGGTACGTCAACGGCAACAACGGCGGCCGGGTGGCCTCCTTCGAGGCCTCCCATTTCGCGCGCGGCCTGCCGTACCAGACCTTGGCCTTTCACGCCGCCCTCGACCTGGGCTGGCAGCTCGACGGCGAGGGCCAGCTGGGGCTCGGGGAGCTCAACGGCCTGCGCGGCTACGGCCTCAACCGGTTCACGGGCAGCCGCCGCTTCCTGTACAACATCGAGGACCGGGTCTACGTGTGGGACAACCTCTTCCGGATGCTCGACGTCGGCGCGGTGGCCTTTTACGACTCGGGCTACGCCTGGCCGGAGGGGTCCTCGGTCAACCTGGCCGACCTGCGCAGCAGCGTCGGGCTCGGCCTGCGCGCGGCGCCGTCGCGCTCCGGAAGCAACAGCCCGGTCCGCGTCGATCTGGCCTTCCCGGTCAGCCGGCGCACCAGCCTCTCCTCCTGGTCCCTGTCGATCCTGGCGGGCCAGGCCTTCTAGTTTCGGCGGGGATGTTTTATCATCTCCCCATGAAACGATTCCTCCCGCTGCTCCTCCTGTCGGCCCTGACCGCCTGCGCCGGCGCGAAGCTCGAGAAGCAGAAGAAGGAGATCGAGGACCTTCAGACCAAGGCCGGCTCGCTGTTCACCCAGCTCAAGGAGAAGGCCGACGAGATCTCGGCGCTTCAGGCGTCGAAGGCCGCCCTCGAAGCCCGGATCGCCGAGGGGGAGGCCCGCGTCGCCGAGCTCGAGGGCCGCGCCGCCGCCGCCGAGGGCCGCGCGGCGACGCTGAGCAAATCGAACAAGTCCCTGTCCGACGCGATCGGCGCGAGCAAGGACG
>JAMPYD010000035.1 GCA_023700845.1 Elusimicrobiota bacterium
AAGGTCGGGCTGACCACCCAGCCGACGACGCGGTCGAGCACCCGCCGCGCCTGCTGCGCGTCGACGAGGTGCCGGTCGATCGGGCGGGGCTTGGCCATCGCCTTCTGCACCTCGGCCTTCGTCACGGCGTGGAAGACGACGCGGCTGTACTTGCGCTCGCCGAGAAGCTGGCTGACGTGCCAGGCGATCGCCTCGCCTTCTCGGTCCGGGTCGGTGGCGAGGATGACCTCGTCGGCTTTCTTCGCCAGCTCCTCGAGCTCCTTGACGTGGCGCGCGGAGCGCTCGATCGTCGCGTAGACCGGCTTGATCTTCCCGTCGACGAACTCGACCGAGAGGCCGCCGGCCGCGGGCAGGTCCCGCACGTGGCCGAACGAGGCGGCGACCCGGTAGTCGGCGCCGAGGAAGTCCTTGATCTTGCGGACCTTGTTCGGCGACTCGACGATGACGAGCTTCATGCGCCGGGGCTCGGGGCGGCGTCAGGCCTGGGAGAGCCGGTCCAGCACGGCGCGGCTGTCCTGGAGGCGCTTGCTCAGGATATGCGCGATCGGGCGCAGGACCCGGAAGATCTCCCGGTCCCGGATCGAATAGTAGACCGTGACCTTCTCGTGCCGGGAGACGACCAGGCCGGCCTGCCGCAGGATGGCGAGGTGCTTCGAGATGGCCGACTGCTCCACGCCGAGCGCCGAGACCATATGCCCGACGGACGACTCCTCGTTGCGCAGGAACTCGATGATCTCGAGCCGCACGGGGTGCGCGAGCGACCGGAGGAAGTCGGCCTTGATCTTGAACACCAGCTTGTCGGTGAGGTTCTTGGGGGCCATGAGGCGATGATACGCCATCTGCCCTCCGGCTTCAACCCCTGGACGCCGGCCTTATTATATGCTAATATGTTCATATAACAATATGAGAATAAGAGTGATTAATAAGGCGCGCCGGCGGGCCGTGAAGCTGTTCGGGCTCTGCCTGGCGGTCGCCCTGGTCGGCGCGGGCGGCCTCACGGTGGTGTCCCGGCTCCGGGACTCCGCTCCCGAGCTGCAGCGCCCCGACCTGCTCATCGCCATGGGCATCTGCGTCGCCCTCTGGCTCGGCGGCGCCTCCTCCGAAGAGCCCTCCCCCAAAGCCTAGGCCGCGACGATGTTCCGCTACAAGCTCGACGAGGTTCCCGACCGCAGCGTGATGCTTCATTGGCTCCTGCTCGCCTTCAACGCGGGCTGCATCAACACGGGCGGCTTCCTGGCGACGGGCCGCTTCGTCACCCACGTCACCGGGTTCGCCACCCTTTTCGGCGTGGATCTTCAGCAGGCCGGCGCCTGGGCGTCCCTGCAGATCCTGTCGGTCCCCCTGTTCTTCCTGCTCGGCGCCATGATCGCCGGCCTGCTGACCGACCGCCCGATCCATCTCAAGAGCACGCCGCATTACGACTACGTGATGGCGTTGTGCTCGGCGTGCCTGTTCCTGGCCGCCCTGGCCGGCGGGTTCGACTATTTCGGGGTCTTCGGCGAGAGCTTCCACCTCAAGCACACCTATCTCCTCCTGGCGCTGCTGTGCCTCGCCAGCGGCCTGCAGAACGGGGCGATCACGTCCTCCTCGGGCAGCTCCGTTCGGACGACCCACCTGACCGGCCTGACGACCGACCTGGGCCTGGGCTTCGCGCGGATGCTGACGCTGCGCAAGGGGGACCGGCGCCGGGCGGAATGGCTGGCCAACGGCCAGCGGGCGGGCACGGTCATCGCGTTCATCCTGGGCTCGGCGGCCGGCGCCTGGCTCTTTTCCGCCCTGCGCTACCGCGGCTTCGTCGTTCCCGGCGCGATCGCGGTCTACGCCGCCTGGCACGGGCGCCGTCTCAAGCGCCCCGCCCGGAGCAAGGAGGCCCCTCCCGAGGCCCTGCCGGCCGGCCTCGAGCCGCGGCTTAGCTAGATCAGCGGCGCTGCGTCGCTCGGTCCCCGGTCGGGACCTAGTGCGCGGCCCGGAAAAGCGGGATGAGCTCCGTGTCCGCGCCTATTTGATCGCGGCGCGAATCGCGTCGAGCCCTCCTTCCGTGGGCATCACGAAAACGCCCTTGCCGCCGCTGCGCTCGGCCCACGCCGCGCCGACGGCCCGTTTCGGGGCGGCGGTTTCCCAGAGATGCGCGCCCTTGTACTCGACGACGAGCGCGCGGCCGTCCTTGAGACGGCAGACGAAGTCCGGGTAAAACCAGCCTTCCGGCGTCAACAAACGAAACGAGCCGGGCTTGCGCGCTAGATTCCTGACCCAATACTCGACCTCCGGCAGGTCGTCGAGAAATTGGGCGCAGGCGAACTCCTCCCTCGTCCGTTCCTCGAGCTCTCCGACGCGCGGGAAATAGTGTTTTTTGAACTTATACGCGCCTTCGTAGAGCGAGCTGGGCTCGTACATCATCGTGCGAAAATCCGCCGCGCGCGACTCATCGACCGCTAAATTCACGCCGCTCAAATAGGTCTGGAATGCCTTTCCGCGCTCGAATTCGCGATGCTCGCCGATCCTCTTTTCGATCGCCTCACGCAGGCGGAAGCGGTCGCGCGAGATGTCGGCTGCCGTCAGGCCGAGGCTCGTCATGACTCCGCGCACCGCTTTCTGCAGGAATGCCGCCGACTCGTTGGCCGCGATGTCCTGGTGACGGATGCGCCGGTCGAGCCAGGCGACGAGCGTCTCCTCCGACCAATCCTCGTCTATCCCGAGCGCCAGCACCTGCCGGTGGAGGGCGCCGATGAAGTCCGACTCCTCCTCCTCCGTCATCGCGGCGGTGGTCACCTCGCCGGTGGTTCCGATGTCCAAGGTGCCCGCGCGGCCCTTCGGCATCTCCCGGGGATCGTAACCGGCGAGCGCCGCGTCCTTCTCCGCGATCTTCCAGGGATGTTCGAGCAGGTGGGTGTCCTCGAACTCGAACAGCCCGGCGGGCTCCTTGACGCTGAGCAGGGGGACGGCGAAGGGCGCTCCTTTCTCGTAAAACGAGACGGGCCGCGATTCTCCGTTCCCGCCGGACAGCAAATCGAGGGACTTCACGGTCGCCGCGAGTTCCCGCACGGCGGCCTTCCCCTCCTCCGTCTTGACGCACTGAGCGACCAGCTCGACTTCCGACGGGGCAAGGGGAACGAAGATGGTCACCGTGCCCGTCTTGGCGTCGACGGCCGCCTTGCCTCCGAGCGCGGTTGTTTGACGCTCAGCCATGGCCGTATCGATGTCGGCCTTCGTGACCGAGACCGTCCGCGGCGCGGCGCTGAGCGGAAGTCCGCTTTGCGCGGGCCGTATGATGGCGCCGGCTTCCGCGGCCGAGAAGCCGTTGGCGACCAAGGCGTCCCGGAGTTCCTTTAGAACCTCTCCGATCGTCGGCGAAACGGAGAACACGAAGGAGCAGTTGAGGTGAGGATCCTGCTTAGCCTTGGCGTTGGGCAGGCGCAGGACGCGGCCGACGATCTGCTCGATGGCGGTCGCCGAGCGTGTCTGACGCAGGCTGCACAGGACGTAAGCGAAGGGGCAATCCCAGCCTTCCTTCAAATGCTGAACGGTGATGATCACGCGCACGGGCGACTTCGGCAAGGATATGTCTCCGGCCTCATCCAGCTCTTTATTCGTGCCCACGCTGATTTTGACTTCGTCGAGGGCGAGGCCCTGTTCGGCGACGAGCTTGTCCCGGAGGCCTTCGCAGTCTCCGACGCGATCGGCTTGAATCAGCAGGATCGGCCGAATGTACTCGCCGGTCTTCTGGCCTTCGACGATGGCGAGTTTCTCCAGGTCGCGGCGCAAGGCCACGGCCTCCGCCAGCAACTCGTCCTTCTGTCCGGGGTGGCGAGTGATGACCCGGACCGGCAGCTTGGCCATGTTCGCGGCCTTGAGTTCGGCCGCCGACACCTGATGCAGCACGTTCGAGGGATTTTCCGCGCGCGCGGGGGTCGCCGTGAACTCGAGCACGCAGGACGGTCGCAGATCTCCCAAAGCGCCGAACGACAGTTCGGTGCGTGCGTTGTGAGCCTCGTCCACGATGACGACGGGCCTCCGCAGCCGTAGGGCGTTGACGAGGGACGGTACCGGCTTGCCGTCCGGGCCCGGCAGCAGGTCGTCGATCCGTTCGGCGGGGACGTTGAGCAGGTGCTCGGAAAAGTGGCCGTTCTGGGAGTAGACCCGGCGCCCCGTCGGGTCCTGCGATTTGAACGCCTGCATGGTCGCCACAACAACAACCGTCGCGCCGTCAGCGGTCGCGCGCGACAGGCGCAGCGCCTCCTCGATCGTGACGACCTCGACGGCGCCGCACGCCGTCTCGAGCGCCCGGCGGTAGGGGTGGCGGGAGTCGCGTAGGGCGTTGGCGGTCTGCTCGAGGATCGCCGTGCTCGGCACGAGCCAGACGATCACTCCGCGCTCCGCGCGCAGGTAGTCCGTGATCGCGGATCCGGCCGCATGACAGGCCATCAGGGTCTTGCCGCCTCCGGTGGGCACGCGCAGGCAGACATAGGGGGTGGCTTTGGACAGGCCCGGCGCTTCGACCGGGTAGTAGTCCTGGCGAGGAGCGCCGGTCTCCCGTTGGACCTCCTCGAAGGCGTCGGCGGGCTTCTCGCCCTTGGCGCACTTCACCAGGAACTTCTGGAGCGAGTCGAGTGAGCGGGTTTGGTAGCCCTTGAGGGTGATCATGAGACCTTGATCTCGTACGGGGTCTGTCGGACGACCAAATTCTCGGACTCGAGACGATCTTTGCCGAGCAGGTTGCCGGCGCAGTATATGATCCTCTGTCCTTTGAAGGGGGGCAGAGAGCCGAGCACTTGGCGGGTCAGGATGTTTCCGCCGTTGGCGGTCTTGTCGCCGAGTATGCCGTTGTAAAGGAGGTAGATGCCGACGCCGCGGCATTCGCCGAGGAAGGGGGACTTGCCGACTCGTTCCTTCGGTAGGGTCTCTCCGGTCTCGGAGAAGTAGATATGGCGGGCCAGCTCAGGGAAAGTTACAGACGGACGGATTTTCCCGGATTCATCGAAGAGCGAGTCGCCCAGTTCGCAATAACGGAAGCCGCCTCCGAGGCCTTCAACCTTTTCGGTAGAAATCTCCCTGTATCCTTCTGATGCCTTACGAATCCGCACTGAAGTAATTGCTTGAGCGATTTTAGGCTCCATTTCAATTGAAATGAAGCGACGATTGCCCCCATCTTTCTTGTTCAAACTCAGGACTGCATGGGCCGTAGTCCCTGAGCCTCCGAATGAATCAAGAACTAATGCATCTCGATTGTCTTGGCCATTAACAACCATGCTGAGTAATGCTTCCACCAGTTGCCGGGGCTTGGGATTGGAGAAGACCTTTTCTCCAAAAATATTTTCAATTTCCCAAGTTCCGTCCTGATTGAAAGGGCCGTTCATTATTGAAATCGGTTTTGCGAGTCGCATTTGGCTGGAATCATCATGCAGATACTGTTTGAACCTGACGCTCCATTTGCCTTTGGATTTCCTGAAAACGACTTCATCATTGGAAATCGCAGCCAGGAGCCGCTCCTTAGACCAAATCCATTGTTTATCCGGCCATATTTCTTCACCAGCATGAACTATTGGATAGACAAGGTTGGGCCGAGGGTCCTTACTCCGGGTTGCGAGCGGTTGCGTTATAAAGCCACCCCGAATAGCATGTTTTGAATCCCGGCTTTTATATTTCGCGGCGTCTTCTTCAGAAAGAGGTGCTTCAATGCTGTCGAGTGGTGTTCGTGAATAGCAGAAAATATATTCGTGCACATTCCCGAATCCTCGCGTCATCGCGCCTGGCCCATATTTATTCTTCCAGATAATTTGTTGAACGAAATTCTGGGGTCCGAATATTTCATCAAGCAACAGCTTTAGTGTCGCCGCTTCGTTGTCATCAATGCTGACGAATATCAGACCATCTGTATGCAGGAGTTGCTTGAGCAACGAGAGCCGGGGATACATCATGCACAGCCACCGATCGTGCCGATCGAGGGTCTCGCCTTCCTTGCCGACCACCTCACCGAGCCACTTCTTGATGACCGGGCTGTTGGTGTTGTCGTTGTAGGCCCACCCTTCATTCCCCGTGTTGTAAGGCGGATCGATATAGATGCACTTCACCTGCCCCGCGTAGTAAGGCAGCAGCGCCTTGAGCGCCAGCAGGTTGTCGCCTTGTACGATGAGGTTTCCGGAGCCGGGGTCGCCGCAGGAGAGGGAGGGTACGTCGCGCAGGAGCCGGAAGGGAACTTGCCGGTGGTGATTGACCACAGCTTCCTTGCCGATCCAGTTGAGTGTGGGCATCGTCGCGACCGGGCCCACTATACAAAACTATGCGTACGGCATAGTTATAATGACTGCCCAATGAGCGTTCCTTTGACGGGTGCTAAAGCGTACGATCAAGCGGATGAAGGCCGAGAAGAACGCTTGGTCCGTAGGGCTGAAGATTAAGGAAGAGCGCAAGCGCCGCGGCCTGACCCAACGCGACCTAGCCGACGCGACCGGCTTAAGCGAGCAATTCATCAGCAACCTCGAGCGCGGCCAACGCCACCCAGGCACGAAGACGCTGCGCGCCATCGCCGGCGTGCTGAAAATGCAGCCCGCCGAGCTCTTCTCGGGCATGTCGTCGACCCATAATCCGCTCGACCCCGTTCTGGCCAAACTGGGCAGTATCTTGAAGGACGCCAGTCCTGAGGATCGTGATCGCGTGGTCGATGTGGCGCGGTCCCTGGTCCGCCCCAAGAAACGACGATAGCTCTGTGCGGAGAATATTTGTTCCTAATCTCCGCATATTTTGCGGAGATTATCTGTTTGTAAATTATTCAATAAATATATGGATTTGATAAGAATAATGATCATATTCTTGTCATGATATGATAAGAATAAGCTTGAAAATGGGGGGAATACAGTGTATATTCTTATCATAAGGTGATAAGAATGGGACCCTTTATCCATCAGAAGCCCGAATGGCCGCATTTGACTTGGGACGATGCCGCCCTGGCGAAATCCCTCATGGCGGCGCGCATGCATCAAAGTCACTTTCTAGGACGCATGCAGGGACTTGGTTTTCAGCTTCAGCAGGAAGCCCAACTCGCCAGCATGACTTTGGAAGTCGTGAAGTCCAGCGAGATCGAAGGGGAAATACTCGCCCCCGAAGAAGTGCGCTCATCCATCGCGCGCCGGCTCGGAATGGACGCCGCCGGTGTGATCCCCGCCGAGCGGCAGGTGGAAGGCGTGGTCGAGATGATGATCGACGCGACCCGAAACAGCGCGGAGCCGCTTACTAGCTCGCGGCTTTTCCGTTGGCATGCTTCCCTCTTTGCGGCGGGCGAGGAAGCGCTGCGGATCGGCGCTTGGCGGGAAGGTCCGATGCAGGTGATCTCCGGCCCGATGGGCCGCGCGACGGTCCATTTCGAGGCGCCCGAAGCGGGGCGCGTGGCGGGGGAGATGAAGGCGTTTCTCAAATGGGAGAACGCCTCCGAAGGCATCGATCCGGTGCTGAAGGCCGGGCTCGCCCATCTTTGGTTCGTGACGGTCCATCCGTTCGACGACGGCAACGGCCGGATCGCGAGGGCCATTTCGGAGCTCGAGCTGACGCGCGCGGAGAAAGGCTCTCAGCGGTTCTACAGCCAATCGGCGCAGATCAGGGCGGAACGGAAGGACTACTACGACATTCTCGAAAGGACGCAGCGCGGCCCGCTCGATGTCACGGAGTGGCTGCAGTGGTATCTCGGGTGCCTGGACCGGGCGATCGGAACGGCCGAGGCGTCGCTGGCGACGGTGCTGCGCCGGGACCTGTTCTGGCGAACGCATGCCGGAAAGACGGTGAACGAACGCCAGAGATTGCTGCTCAACATGCTCATCGACGGATTTACCGGAAAATTGAAGTCGTCGAAGTGGGCGACGATCGCGAAGTGCTCGCAGCCGACGGCGATTCGCGACATCGAGGAGCTGATCCAGTCTGGAATCCTCGTCCAGGATCCCGGCGGCGGCCGCAATACGAGCTACTCGCTCGCGCCGTTCGGCGCGTAGCTACTTCGGCTTCTTCGCCACGCCCCGGCCGTTCGTCTTCCCCCGGCCGGCCTTCTCCGCGAGGCGGCGCTCCATGAGCGCGTTGGCCGCGACCTGCAGGCGCACGCGCTCGTCGTCGGCATCGAGAGCCTCGGCCTTGCCCGCGGCGATGCGGGCCTCCTCGAGATTCCCGGCGGCGCGCGCGGCTTCGGCCCAAGCGATCAGGTTCTCGATGTAGAGAGGGTCGAGTTCGGCCTGGCGCGAGCGCTCCGCCGCGGCGGCCGTCCAGTCGCCGAGCTTGGCGTGGGCGGCGGCGCGCGCGGCGTGGACGAGGACGTAATCGGGCGCCTGCTCCTGCAGTCGGTCGTAGGCGGCCAGGGCCTCCTCGTGCCGCCCCATGTCGTTGAGGGCGTTGCCCTTGAAGTAAAGCGACATCGTATAGGCGGGGCTGCCCGGGCGGACCTTCGCGAACAGCTCGACCGCCCTGGGCAGGTCCTTGCTCTTGGCGAAATAGATCGCGCTGTTCAGGTTCACGTCGGAGCGCAGCCACAGGCCGGGAAACAGCGCGAGCCCGGCGAACGCCAGGAGGCTCGGCGCGTACAGCGCGCGGCGGACGCCGTCCGAGACGGGCAGCGGATAGACGCTGACGGCGGCCCGGCGGGCGGCGAGCGGCGCCAGGCCCGCGGCGAGCCCGGCGAGGGGCCAGGCGTACCACCCCGTCGCCGGCGCGTACCCCGCCCAGCCGAAGTGGGCGGAGGCCAGCGCCCCGGCGGCGGCCGCGGCGAAGCCCGCCGCGTAGACCGACTCGGGCAAGGCGCCGGCGCGGCGCAGAGCCGACGCGCCCCGGGCTCCGGTCCACAGCGCGGCGCCGAACAGCCACAGCCACAGGACGGCGCCGACGAGGCCGAGCTCGACGGCGACGCCGAGCAGGGGAAGCTCCGGATATTGGGTCATCGTGTTGTGGCCGGGGCCTTCCATCCGGATGATTTCGGCCGGGCGAAAACGCGGGTACTCGATCGAGAAGGAGCCGGGACCGAAGCCCGTCAGCGGGCGCTCGGCGACCATGCGCCACTGCGCGGCGGCGGCGTGGCGGCGGAATTCGTTCGCGTAGGACCAGCCGTCCCGCTTCGGCGCGGGGGCGAGCGCGGCGGCGCCGCCGACGACGGCCGCGGCGAGCAGGGCGAGGCCGGCCGACCTGAGGGCCGGTCGCGTGCGCAGCGAGGCGGCCGCGATCAGGGCGTAGACGACGCACGCGGCGGCGAAGCCGGCGGCGCCCATCGCCGAGCCGGTCAGGACGACGACGGCGCCCGCGGCGGGGAGGAGGAGGAGGGCGGCGGCGCGCAGCGGAGACGGCGTCTCCGGATCGAGCGCGAGCGTCAGGGCCAGCGGCGCGGCGACGGCGAGAAAGGAGGCGCACAGGTACGGGTTGGCCAAAGTCGAGAAGGCGCGGTCGCCGAAGGCGCCCTTCCAGATGAAGGGGTCGAATCCGGCGGCCTGGGACAGGCCGTACAACGCGACGAGCCAGGCGGCGGCGACGGCGAGGGCGGCGAAGCGCGCGGCGGAGCGCGCTCCCGCGAAGCCGAGGAACGCAGCCAGGAGGCCGGCGAGCATCGTGAGCTGGGTCAGGAAGTCGGGAAGGGCTCCCAGCTTGTGCGGCTCCGCCGCGAAGCGAAGGGACATCCAGGCGCCGTAGGCGAGGGCCGGGGCCAGGACGGTCCATGAGGAGGCCGGCGCCTGGAAGCGCCCGCGCGCGAGGCCCTGCCAGAGCCAGCCGAACAGCATCGTCAGCGAGCCCCATTGCAGGATCGTGTACTTGATCGCCGTCGAATCGTAGGAGCGCAGGTAGAACGCCAGCGGCAGGGCGAAGGCCGTGGTGAGCAGGGCGAGCTCGCCCAGGCGGTGGAACGAATCGGCGGCGGGGATTCTCATGGCATCCTCCCGGCGGCGAGCTCGTCGCCGCCGTCGTACTGCTGGCTCGGCGCGCCGGACCAGCCGATGACCGCGGCGATCAGGGCCAGCGCCGCCGCGGCGACGGCGACGCCGGAGAGGTCCCGGGGCCACAGGTTCAGCGCGGGAGCCGGGGCGCGGGACGGCGCGGGCGTCCGGCGCTCCGCCTTCAGCGCCGCGGCGAGGCGGGATTTGAAATCCCCGGCGGGCGCCCCGAGGGGCGCGGCCGCGGGAGCCGCCGACGAGCGGCATTCGGCGCACGAGTCGAGATGGGCGGCGACGGCTTTTTCGCGGCGCGGCGTCAGCCGCCCCTCGGCGTGGAGATCGAGCACGGCGCGGGTCGCGTGACAGTTCATGACAGGAGCTCCTTGAGCTTGGCGCGCCCGCGGTGCAGGCGCACGTCGAGAGCAGACAGCGAGCAGCCGAGGGTCGCGGCCGCCTCCTCGCGCGGCATCCCCTCGAGGTCGACGAGGACGATCGCCATGCGCATCGCGGGGGTGACCAGGGTCAGCGCCCCTTGGACCCGGTCGGTGTTCTCGCGGGCCTGGGCCAGGCGCTCGGGGCCCGGCGCGGTCTCGGCGAGGAAATCCTCGAGCGAGGCCGAATCCTCGTCCTTCTTGTAGGACATCGACACCGAGCGGCGCGAGGCCTCCTTGCGCAGGCTCGTGAAGTAGACGTTCTTCAGGATTTGCACCATCCACGCCTCGAACGGGAGGCTCGGATCGTATTTGTCAAAGTATTTCATGACTCTCAAGAAAGCCTCCTGGACGACGTCGCCCGCGTCGGTTGAGTTGCCCGTCATGCGCAAGGCGACGGCGTAGGCCTTGTCGGCGTGCAGGGCGATGAGGCGGTCGATCTCGGCGTCCACCTGGGCTTCCTTGTTTTCCTTACTCCGGCCGGGGGGGAGAACTTACAGATCCGGAGTGACAACGATTATAACAACCTGGGTGGGTCCTATGTCCGGACGGCCTGGGTCCAAAGGAGGATGACGCGCGTGCCGGAAGGGGCTATTATGTCGGCGATGACCTATATGAGGATGCTCTTCGTTGCGGTCACCGCCTTTTTGGCGGCCGTGCCCCTGTCCGCCCAGACCCGCCTGGGCGCGGCCGGAAAGGCCGGCGTCAACGGCTCCGCCGGCGTCTCGATCGGCGGCGG
>JAMPYD010000036.1 GCA_023700845.1 Elusimicrobiota bacterium
GGCCGTGGATGCGGTACGCCAGGCTCACGAGGCCCGAGCAGTCCACGCCGACCTTGGGGTCGGATTGGACGCCGGAGCGCCCGCCCCAGTAGTAGCTGGTGCCGAGGAACAGCTCGGCGGTGCGGATGATCTCGGCGCGCGAGGCGGCGGTCGGCTCGGCGGGCGCGGCGTAGAGGGAGGCCGACGGAATCTCGGCCAAGGTGCCGTCGAGCAGGCGCACGACGGTCGCGGTGCCGCTGTCGGAGACGAAGGACAGGCGCGTGCCGACGGACAAGGTCAGCAGGTCGTCGCCGCGCTGGAGCAGGGCCTGGCGGACGCGCACGATCGGCCCGGTCTTGGGCGGCGGCGCCGACACCAGGGCGTCCGCCTTCATCCACCCCGGATAGCCCTGCCAATCGCCGGAATGCAGGAAGCTCTCCTGCTCCTCGGCGCGCACCCGGACCCACTCGCCCTTCGCCTCGAGCACGGTCACGACCTCCCCGTAGAGGATCTGGGAGAGGTGCGCGTCGTCGTCGAGCTTGACGGCGGTCCGTCGGACCGGCTTTTTCCACAGGTCGGCGACGGGCGCGCCGACCGTGAACTCGCGCGGCAGCGTCGGCCCGATCAGATAGGCGAGGCCGCGCTTTCGACCGCGCCAGACCTTGTGGAACGCGGCGCGCGCGTAGATGCGGCGCACGCCCTCCCGCCCCTTGCCCGCGGGATCGTAGGCGATGACGTCGCCCTCGGGCGTGAAGCCGCCGACGACCATGACGTGGCCGCGCGTCTTCTTGATCGGGGCGTTCGGCAGCTCGCCCTCGGAGAAGGTCACGCTGACGATCACCGGGCGGCCGTGGGCGATCTCGGCCTCTACGTCGGTCAGCGACTCGAGCCGGGCGACGCGGCCTTCGAGCCCGAGCGAGCCGGCGTAGGCGACGTTCGCGGGCCAGTTGCCGAACAGCAGCGAGCCCCGGTCCTGCGCCGCGAGCGCGACGGCCTCGAGGTCCTGTTTATGGCCCCAGTGCTCGAGGACCATCGCCAGGGAGGTCGGCGAGCAGATGTCGTGCTTGTACTTCTCCTGCGCGTCGCCCTGCGAGCGGGGGGAGAGGCCGAGATCCCGGACCCACGGCCCGGAGACGAACGCGGGCGGCGCGGCGGGGGCCTCGGCGTCGGAGACCGCGACGGCGACGGAGCGCAGGCGCACCGGCTTGCGGCCGGCCTTGAGCTTCACGCGGTAGCGGAACGCGGCGGCCTTCTTCTTGAGCTTGAGGGTGTCGACGTCCACGGCCGCCGGCGCGTCGTCGCCGGCGGGGGCCGCGGCCGGAGAGCTCCACCCGTCGGAGCGGAGGACGCCCAGGGAGAACCACTCGCTCCAGCCGTCCTCGAAGCGGACCTTCACGCTCAGTTCCGCCTCGCCCCCGGCCGGGACCTCGGCGGTCAGCGAGCCGACGAGATCGTCGAAGCCGGCGGGGGACTCCAGATCGCGGGATTCGAGCGAGGCCGTCGCGGCCTTCGTGCGGAAAAGGCCTTCCTGAAAGGGGAGGCGCTCGAGGCCCGCGGCGCGGGACCCGGCGACGTCGAGAGGCGTGCGGTGCAGGACGTTGTGGTTCATGGCTGGGGCGTTCCCCGCGGACAGTATAATGAAAAAGCCGAGCGACCAGAGCGGCCGCCCGGCTTTTTCATTCGACGCCAACTTACTTGACGAGCTTGTTGGTGGGCTTGTGCGGGGGATCGTTGGGGGCGCGCGGCGTCACCTTCGGGTGGTCCTTGAAGGTGGGGGCGAGCTCGGCGTTGATCTTGGCCCAGGCGGGATCTTCGTCGGCCGAGCCCTTGATCGCGCCGATCGGGCACTCGGGCAGGCACACGCCGCAGTCGATGCAGACCTCGGGGTTGATGATCATGAACTTCTCGTTCTTGTAGTCGCCCGGGTGGATGCACTCGACGGGGCAGACGTCGACGCACGCGGCGTAGACCTCGCCCAGACAGCCTTCGACGATAATATGAGTCATTGAGGTTCTCCCTTGCGCCGCATGGCGCGTCACGGCAAAACGCGTTATACTTACTCGACGTGGTCCATCGTACATCTTCAACCATTTATTGTCAAATTCTCGTCGGCTGCCTGCTGTCGGCCGCCGCCGCGCCCGCGCGCGCCGAAACCGCCGCGCCGCAGGCGATCAGCCCGGGCCTGACGCGCGCGCTCGAGAAGCTCGCCAAGGTGAGGCTGTTCGGCGCCGCCTCCATCAATTGGCGCAACGTCGGCCCCCGCGAGCCCGGCTTCGAGACCCAGATCCAGAACCAGGTCTACCTGGCGGACATGTACCTGGGGGCCGCGGGCCCTGTGACCGAAGACGTGCCGATCACGGTCGAGTGGAACCTGCCGACCGCGGGCCGGGGCGCGCCGCGGCTGAGCCAGGCCTACGCGGAGTACAACGGCGTGCGCCGCATCAAGTTCCAGCTCGGCAAGTTCATGGTCCCGTTCGGCCGCTACAACGAGCTGTACCGCCCGGACCAGTATCTCGCCGTGACGCGCCCGCTCCTGTACGCCTCGCCGGACAGCCTCGATCTCGTCGTGCGGCCCAACTCGCCGCGGCCGCCGTTCAGCTACGGCTACAGCGACATCGGCCTGCGCTGGAGCTGGTATCCCGTCCGGGTCCATCCTCTGGTGCCGAGCGAAACGACCTTGTTCGTCGTCAACGGCGTCGGCGAGCAGAAAAACCGCCTTCGCACCTTCCCCAATCCGTCGAACCTCGGCATCCCCGGGCCCGGCACCAGCGGCGTCGTTCCGGACTTCGGCCACGAGAACAACAACCTCGCCGACAACAACAACGCCAAGACCTTCGGCGGCCGCGTCGTGTTCTCCCTCGGCGACCTGCGCCTGCCCTGGCCGGTGCCGGAGAAGGCGGCCGACCTGGCCGGGACCCACCTGGGCCTGTCCGGCATGGGCGGCAACTACGACCTCGAGGGCTTTCTCGGCTACGAGATGTGGAGCGCGGACTGGTCCTTCGACTACAGCGGCATCAACCTGTCGGGCGAGGTCATGTACAGCAAGAACCATTTCCTGACCCCGCTGCTGGCGCCCGGCTCCACGGCGTCCGCGCCCGTGCTCATGTCGACGGGCACCCACACGCGCCAGGTCGAGCATCTTTACGGCTACTTCATCCAGGCCTCCTTCCCGCTGATGAGGCGCCCTCCTTACGGCCGGCGCGTGACGGGGCTGCTCGTCTTCAACGAAATGTACCGGCGCGGTCCGCTGCTCGACTTCCTGCTCAACTACAACGACGGGACCACGACGATCGAGTCGATGACCGCCTACCGCGCGGGGGCGCCGTTCGTCACGCGCCGCATCAGCAAATACACGGCGGGCGTGCACTGGCAGCTGGCCGAGCATTTCGCCGCGAAGTTCGAGTATTCCTACTGGGTGATGGGGAAGTCCACGATCCGCAGCGCCACCTCCCTGGGGCTCAACGACATCTATCAGGGCGCGTTCTCCCTGGTGCTGGGCTTCTAGGCGCCATGATCCTCTCCGCGCTCGCCGTGTGCCTGGCCACCGCGGGAGCCGCGGCGCCGCTCGAGGCGCCGAGTTCGAATTTCAAGGTCGAGGTCGTCGCGACGAGCACCGCTCCCGGCCGGACCGACTACGTCCTCCGGTTCCCCTCGGCGGCCCGCAGCCCGTGGCCGGCCAACGACACGATCTGGGCGCATCTGTCCGTGCCGGATTCGGCGAAGGGCAAGCGC
The DNA here is from genome assembly GCA_023700845.1 of Elusimicrobiota bacterium. Taxonomy (GTDB): domain Bacteria; phylum Elusimicrobiota; class Elusimicrobia; order UBA1565; family UBA9628; genus GWA2-66-18. The sequence goes on from JAMPYD010000036.1 coordinate 3,712, forward strand.
GGCGCGGCGGTCCTGGTCCTGCCCGTGATGGCCGCGCCGAACGTCTGGATCGAGACGCGCTTCGTGGAGCGCTTCGTCGCGGACGGGCTCGTGACGATGTGGATCGAGATGCCCACGCAGTTCCACCGGAGGCCGCATCCGTCCATGCCGAGCGGCCAGGTGTTTCTCGCGCGCACGACCGGCCAGCTCGCCCGCAACTTCCGGCAGTCGGTGTCGGACGCGCGCCGCGCCTTCGGCGTGCTGGCCGCCCGGCCCGAGGTCGACGCCGGGCGCGTGGGACTGTTCGGCATCAGCCTCGGCGCCATCGTGGGCTCGGTGGCCTGGTCCGTGGACCCGAGGCCGGCCGCCGGCGTGTTCGTGATGGGAGGGGCGGATTTTCCGGGCATCGCGCTCAACGGGTCTCTCAGCGGGCCTTTCGCGCGGAAAATGGGCCTCTCGGCCGGGGACCTGCGGACGGCCTGGGCCGGGCTCGATCCCCTGGATTACAAGGCGGCCAACGCGGGCAAGAAGGCGCTCCTCATCAACGTGAACTCGGACACGGTCATCCCTCGCGCCAACGCCCTGCGCCTCAAGGAGGCCTTCCCCGACTCCCGCCAGGTCTGGCTGCCCCTGGGCCACTACACCGCCATCCTGCACCTGTTTTGGCTTCCCCGCTCGGTGTCCCGGAGGCTTCAGGAGGCCCTTTTATCGCGGTAAAAAAACGATTAAAAGGGGGGGCAAGCCTTGACAGTCGCTCAAGGCGGGCTTACACTGTTTACAGGCGCAACCGATCGTTTTGGGAGAATCGAATATGAAGAGCTTATCGTTGATCGTCCTCGCGGTTGTTTCGTTCGGAGCGCTTGCCCTGTCCGGCTGCAGCGGCTGTTCGCAGGAAGAAAACACCAATACCACGACCGCGGCCCCGCCTCAGATAACCTGCGGCGCCGGCACCCGCAAGGTGGGCAATCAGTGCGTCGGCACCGCCGCGAGTTCGACGAACCGCGCGAACACGCTGAACACGACCGGCAACAACTGATCGTCGCCGCCGCGAGAAGCAAGGCCGTCCCGCCTCGGCGGGGCTGCCTTGTTTTTTTGCCGGAAGGGGGGCCGGGTCAGAGCGCCTGGAAAACGAAGCCGTGCTCGTTTTCCGCGATGATCCGGAAGCGCTTTCCCTCGTCCATCAAGGAGCGCAGCCCCGAGAATTTTTCGCCGCAAACCCCGAAGCGCGCGCCGAAGGTCTCCTTGAGCTCGCGGGCCGTGTCCTCGGGCGTCAGCCGCGCGTTGGCGAGGGCGTTCCACCGCCGCCAGATCGCGGGGTCCCAGTAATACATGAAGGTCGGATCCATGAGGACCGGATAGCGGTACCGCTCGTTGAAGAACAGCAGCTGCGGGGATTCGTCCCAGTCGCACGTGAAGACGAGCTCGCCCTCGGGGGCGGCGGCGGCGAGCGCGGCCGAGAGCTCTCGAAAGCGCGGCGGCTTGACCGAGGCCAGCCGGTTCCGCACGATCCAGGACTCGACGCCGGCGGCGCCCGCGAGCGCGACGAGCCAGGCGAGGGCGCAGGCCCGGCCCGCGCGGCCCTGCTCGCGCGCGAAATCTCCGAGGCCGTAGCCCGCGAAGACGTCGGTGAACAACAGCGCGCAGAACAGCGTCGTGACCGGGACGGAATATTCGACGAAGCGCTTCGAGGCGCAGGTCAGCAGGATCGTGATCAGCGCGGCGAGGAACGCCGCGCGGGTCCGCTCCGACAGCGCCGTGCGCCGGTGCATGAACGCGAGCGACAGGGCGATCAGGTTCGCGATGAGGGGCAGATGGGCGCCGACGAAGTGGCGCGTGTCGAGAGGGAGAATCTCCCCCGCGAGGTAGAGGTTGACCTTCTGCGTCAGTCCGAGAAACATCACGTAGCCGTTCTGGACGTAGAAGAAGGTCAGGTTCTTCGGGAAATACGGATGCGCCAGCATCGCCAGCGCGTACGCGCCCAGGCCCGCGAGCACCAGCCGGGAGTCGGCGCGTTCCCCGGTCGCCTTCAGGTAGATCCAGCGCGCGGCCGCGAACGCCTGGGGCAGGAACGCCGCGACATAGGAGAGGGGATACAGGAAGCTGAGCGCCGCGAACGGGCGCGTCCGGCCGTTGAGGAGGAAGTGCAGGCTCCACAGCAGCAGGGCCGTCGAGAGCACCTGGGGGCGCAGGACCAGCATGCGCCACCAGAAATAGCCCCCGCCGAGGAGGAGAAGGGCGAACCAGTAGCCGCGCGCGCGCACCCGGTTGAGCGTCAGGATCGCGAAGAAGCTCGACAGCGTGAAGGCCGAAAAAACGACGGCCGCCGCCTTCCCGCCGAAGGCCAGGTCGCCGAAGGTGAACGGGATCAGCAGGAGATGGTACAGCGGCGCGCCGTCGCTGAAGCCGTCGCGCCAAAGGCTGAAGTGCGCCCACGGAAAGCCGTCGCGGAAAAGCCCGTGCCGGCGCAGCAGCCAGGCGAACTTGATGTGGTAGTAGCTGTCCTCCTCGGGCAGGAACGGCGTCTGGAACTGGAGGTAGGCGCACAGCGCGGCGCAGAAGAGGAACGCGCCCAGCCATTCGAGCCAAAACCGCTCCCGCGGCGTCATCCGGGGCTCAGCGCGGCGTCCCGAGGGGCCGGAAGCCGTTCGGCTGCTCCGGCGGCTGCTCCTTGTCGGGCAGGGCCACGGCGGGAGCCGCCTGGTTGGTCATCGCCTTTTTCATGTCCGCGGAGTTCATGATGTCCGACATGACCTTGTTCTGGTCCGTGGGCTTGATCTCGCCCCCGTCGAGGAAGGCCGTCATGCTCGGGGGAAGGCCGAAGGCGTTGACGACCGTCTTCACGAGGCTCTTCGCGACGCCGTCGTTCTGGAACAGGCCGCCGACCGCGCCCGTCAGGCTCGGGGGCGCCTCCTTGATCCCCGTGATGAGGGCGTCGCGCATGCCCGGATCGCCCCCGTATTTCCGGAGCAGCTGGGCGAAATCCTTCGATTTGGCGAGGCCGTAGGCGAACTTCAGCGGATCCTTCTCCCGCCAGTATTGATCGCGCAGCGCGCGCAGCTCGGGGGAGGCGGCCCAATCCTTGCCGTAGCGGGTGATGGACGGATGCTTCTTCTCCATGCGCCGGACGAACGCGTCGACGAGGCGCTCGTGCTTGATCGCCGCCTCCTTGAAGTTCAGCGCGGCCGCGTCGCGGGGGTTGGTCGGGTTCGGCGCCGCCCCGGAGGGGGCGGCGGGCTTCGGAGTCGAGGCCCCGGGGCCGACGACCCTCATGCCCGCGTCGCCCTTGACCATCCCCAGGCTGTTCTGCGCCGCCGGCGCCGCGGCCGGAGGCGCGGCCGACGGAAACATGGGCGGCGCCATGGATTTGGCGGGATCCGGGGCCGTGCTCATGTCGAACCCGGAGGTGTCGAGCCCGGCGTTCTGGTTGGAAAGAAGGTGCCAGCCCGCGACGCCGATCGCCGAGCCGCCCACCGCGATGAAGACCAAAGTCACGCCGAGGCGGCTGGTCTTGTGGTGGGGCTCGTCGCTCATATCCTGATTATGGGGCGGCCGGGCCGTCCTGTCAAGGCGTCTAATACTCAATTCCGTAATGGCTAACGGCTATAATTCGCACGATGACGAGAAGGGCTTTGGCGCTCCTCCTCGCCCTCGCGCTCGCCGCTCCGGACGCCGGAGCGGTCGCTTACAACGACGTACTCCCGGGCGCGCGGGCGATGGGCATGGGAACCGCGTATTCGGCGATCGCCGACGACGCGTTCGGGCTTTTTTACAATCCCGCGGGCACGGCGAACACCCCCTACGTCCAGGGCGCGGGCACGGTCGGCCGCATGCTGTCGCCGCGGGGGCCCCTGTCCTTCGCCACGGGCGCCTACCTGCGCCCGTACGAGGCGATCAACACCGCCACGATCGGCGCGGCCTACCACCTCGAGCGGCAGCGCAACGGCGGCGACATCGACTCCCTGCTCTTCAACTACAGCCAGGAGTACAAGGTCCGCCAGATTCCGCTCTCGAAGCCGCTCAAGATCGGCGCCAACGCGAAGATCGTCAACTCCGATTCGGGCAGCGGCGGCAAGTTCGGCATCGGCTTCGACGCCGGAGTGATCGCCCGCTCGAACATGGGCCTTTCGGCGGGGATCGTGCTCAGCGACTTCGTCACCGCGCTGGCGTACCCCCGTCCGGGGATCACGCTCGCGACGGCCTACACCTGGGACCGCCGCTTCACCTTCGCCGGCGATTTCCGGGTGCGCGGCGGGCTGGCCGAATTTTATCCCGGAATCGAGGCGACCTTCCATCAGGGCCTGCTGCGCGTGCGCGGCGGCAAGGGCCTGTCGCTCGACGGCGTGAACACCTTGGCCTTCGGCCTCGGCTTGAACTACTCGCCGATGATCCTCGACATCGCGATGTCCCTTCCGACCGGCGGCCTCAACCGCTCGGGGGGCGGCTACCAGGCCTCCTTCAGCTACCGCTTCGGCGCGCCGTCCTTCATCGGGCAGTTCGTCGGCCAGGCGGCGGCGCAGGCTGAGACCCTGCGCACCGACCTCTCCAACCTCGAGCAGAAGCAGAAGACGATGTCCCAGCAGGCCGGCACGGCCGAGACCAACAAGGCCGCGGCGGAGTCCCAGCTCCGGGTGCTCGAGAAGCGCGTGGCCGAGGCGCAGGACGAGTACCGCGCCCTCCTCAAGCGGAACGACGAGCTCGACTACCGCGCGGCCGAGAAGGCCGCCGCGCTCATGGGCCGCCCGAAGCCCGTCGAGATCAAGGTCCGGGCGAGGCCCGCGCCGCCGGCGTGGCCGAAGCGCCACGTGGTGAAGGCCGGAGACACTTTGCGCACGATGGCCCGGGACTATTACGGCGATCCCAACCAGTGGGAAAAAATCTACGACGCGAACCGCGAAAAGGTCGAGCGCGGCCTGCCCTCCGAGGGCGCCCTGCTCCTGATTCCCGCGCCCTGATATGGCCGCCATCGGATTGCTGGCGAAGGAGGCCGCCGACCGGGAGCTTCTCGGGCTGATGCTCGGCGAGCTCGGCCATCGCGCCGAAGGCGCCGGCCGTCTCGAGGAGGCGCTCGAGTTCGCGCGCGAGCGCAAGCCCCGCGCCTTCCTTCTCGTGGACGGCGGCGGCGCCGACGCCGAGAGCCTGACGCGGGAGCTGATCCGCGCGTTCCCGCTCATGCCCGTCGTCGTGGCGCTGAAGACGCGCGACGCGAGCCGGGCCGTGGCGCTGATGCGCGTGGGCGCGGCCGAGGTCGTGGCCCCGCCGTGGACGCCGGAGGACCTGAAGTCCTCGGTCTCCAAGGGACTGCGCTTTCAGGGCACCGCGCTGACGGCCGCGAGCGCGGCGCCCGCGAGCCGCTCTCCGGTGTGGTACGCGCTGGCCGTCGGCCTGTTCCTCGCCTCCGGGCTCGGCGTCGCCTCGCTCCAGCGCGCCGAGCGCGACCGCGCGGCCGCCGCGGCGCGCGTCGACCGCTGGGAGCTGCCGGTGCGCCATCCCGCGGGCCTCGCCTTCGACGGGAAATCCCTGTGGCTCGTCGAGTGGTTCACCCAGTCCTTCTACGCGCTGTCGCCCAGCGACACGTCCGTCCAGCTCGTCCGCCATCTGACGGCGGAGACGCCGGTGGCCGCGGCCTTCACCGCCGAGGCGATGTGGACGGTCTCGGCCGACGGCAGCGTGATGCGGCGCATGCGCGACGACAAGATGACCCCTCTGTCCCGGTACCCCAAGGCCGCGCCCAACTCGGCCGGGCTCGCCTTCGACGGCCTCTACCTGTGGACTCTCGACGCGCGCGCGAAGGTCCTGCGCAAGCACCTCGTGGACCGAGAGCTCACCGTGATCTCGACCCATCGCTGGCGCGGCGTGAAGCCCGCCGGCCTGGTCTTCGACGGCCGGACCCTCTGGTCGCTCGACGCCGCGGACCGGCGCCTCCTGCGCCACAGCCTCGAGCGCCCCGAGGACGTCATCGAGGGCGTGCCGCTGCCCGAATACGCCGAAGGCGCCTATATCCCGACCGGCGTTTCCTGGGACGGCTCCCGGTTCTGGACCGTGGGCGAGGCCAAGGACGGCCGGGGGCCGGCGCGCCTGGTCCGGCATAAAGAGGAAGAGCGCTGATGCGGGCCCCTTTCCTCGTGCCGGCGCTGCTCCGCTTCCCGGGCTCCTCCGCCCGCCAGGACTCCTGGGGCCGCCTGCTCAAGATCACCGCCGGCGGGGCGCAGCTCTCCACCGCGGCCCCGCTCGCCAAAGGCGAGACCGTCCAGGTCCTGTTCGAGCTGGGCGGGGAGAAGCTCCGGATCCCCGCGCGCGTGACCCACGCGTCGCGCGACGACGACGGCCAGCCGCTGGCCGACCTCGCCTGGTCGGACATGGTGGAGCGCCGCCGCCTGGCGCGCGTGCTCCTCGAAGTCCTCGCGAAGTCCTAGCGTCGCGGGCGGCGACGGTTGTTGGATATATTCCTAAATGCTATTTTAGGCCTATGTCCACCTCGGCTGTCGCGCGTCGCACGGCGCTGTACGAAAGCCACAAGAATCTGGGCGGTAAGATCGTCGATTTCCACGGGTGGGAATTGCCGGTCCAGTACGAATCGATCATGAAGGAGCACGAGGCCACGCGCCATCGCTGCGGCCTGTTCGACGTCTCCCACATGGGCCAGGTGTTCGCGACCGGCCCCGGCGCCCTCGCCTTCCTGCAGAAGGTCAACGCCAACGACATCTCCCGCATCGGGCCCGGCAAGGCGATCTATTCCCACCTGCCCAACGAGAGAGGGGGGGTCGTCGACGACGTCATCGTCTCCTGCCTCGCCGAGGACCGCTACCTGATCGTCGTCAACGCGGCCACGGCCGACAAGGACTTCGCCTGGTTCCAGAAGCACGCGAAGGGCTTCGACGTGAGGCTCGAGAACAAGTCCGACCATTACGGCATGATCGCGGTGCAGGGCCCGAAGGCGGCCGAGATCGCCTCGATGATCGCGCCCGCGATGGCCGCGCTGCCGCGCTTCGGCGCGCTCGAGCTCGAGCTGTACGGCCAGCCCTCCTTCATCACGCGCACCGGCTATACCGGCGAGGACGGCTGCGAGTTCATCGTGCCCAGCGAAATCGTCGTGCGCGTGTGGGAGGACCTGCTCGCCCAGGGCCGCTCGCTCGGCGCGGCGCCCTGCGGGCTCGGCGCGCGCGACGTGCTCCGCCTCGAGGCGGGCTACCTGCTCTACGGCCAGGACCTCGACGACGACCTTTCGACCTTCGAGGCCAACTACGGCTGGGTGGTGAAGCTCGATAAGGGAGACTTCATCGGGAAGGCCGCCCTCGTCAAGCAAAAGGCGGAGGGCATCAAGAAAAAGCTCACCGGCGTGAAGCTGCTCGA
>JAMPYD010000037.1 GCA_023700845.1 Elusimicrobiota bacterium
AGCTCCGATGCCTCGACCTCTCGAAGAGGTCGTCGGGTACCGGTTCAAGGACGCCCGGCTGCTCAAGCACGCGCTGACGCACAAGTCGCACGCCAGCGAGAGCGGATCGGGCGTCTACAACGAGCGCTTGGAGTTTCTGGGCGACAGCGTGCTGGCGTCGGTCGTCGCGCACGCGGTCTACGAGGGCTATCCGGACGAGCCCGAGGGGAACCTCTCCAAGAAGAAGTCCTTGCTCGTCTCGAGGCCAAGCCTCGCCCTGTGGGGCGAGGAGCTGGGCATCGGAGCTTATCTCCACCTCGGCGTCGGCGAGGAAAACACCGGCGGCCGCACGCGGCAAAGCCTTCTCGCCAACGCGGTGGAGGCGCTGATCGGGGCGATCTACCTCGACGGCGGCTACGAGGCGGCGGCGAAGTTCGTCCGCAGGTGGTACGCGGAACGGCACGGGAGCCTGCTCGAGACGGATCACAAGAGCCGGCTGCAGGAAATTCTTCAGAAGCGGCACAAGTCGCCGCCGACCTACGAAACGACCTCGTCGACGGGCCCGGACCACGACAAGGTCTTCCAGATCTCGGTCCGGCTCGGCGAGCGTGAGCTCGGCCGGGGCGCCGGCAAGAGCAAGAAGGAAGCGGAGCAGGCCGCGGCAAGCGACGCGCTGAGACGGATGGAAAAAGGCGACTAACCATATGAGCGACATCTACGAGCTGACCGAGCAGCAGAAGGAGATCCAGGACCTGGCGCGCCAGATCGCCGCGATGATGATCAAGGAATCCGCCTCGGCGACGAAGCCGGAAGTCGTGGCCGCCTAAATGCCGAACCTGGACCGCGAGTTCCTCGGCTGCGGAAGACGGATCGCAGCCGAGGGCTCGGGCCCGGGGGTGCAGGCCGCCCTCCTGGGCGTGCCGCCCGTCTACGCTCCCGACCGTCCCTTCGACTCGGTCCACGTGTTCCTGGACCTCGACGTCGACCTCAAGAAGCGGCGCCTGTCGGGTTTCTGCCGCACGACGATCAAGGCGCGCCGCGCCGGGCTGCGGTCGCTGTCGTTCAACGCCGTCGACCTGAAGGTTTCGAAGGTCCTCTTCGACGGGAAGCCCGTTCGCTTCAAGAACGGAGGGGGGAGCCTCGTCGTCACGACCCCCCGGACCTTGATCGAGGGCGCGGCGCACGACGTCGAGGTTCGCTATTCCGTGGAGAAACCCGAGGCGGGAATCCATTTCGTCGAGACCCCCGCGCAGATGTGGTCGCAGAGCCAGCCGGAGGACGCGCGGCGCTGGTTCCCCTGCCACGACACGCCGGGGGAGAAGGCCACCTCCGAGGTGAGGGCGACGGTGCCGTCCGGCTTCCGCGCGGTCTCCAACGGCGTCTTGGTCGAGGAGGCGAAGCGCGGGGCGAAGCACGTCTGGCACTGGAAGTTCGACCGGCCGCATTCGATCTACCTGATCACGCTCGCCGTCGCGCGCTTCGCCGAGGTCGTGGAGGAGTGGGACGGCATTCCGATCGTCTACTACTGCGAGAAGGGGCGCGAGGCGGACGCCCGCCGCGGCTTCGGCAAGACCGCCGCCGCGATGAGGATTTTCTCCGAGAAGACCGGGGTCCGCTATCCGTACGCGCGCTACGCCCAGGTCGCCGTGGCCGAGTATCCGGGCGGCATGGAGCACACGACCGCGACGACGCAGACCGACGCCTGCCTCATCGACAAGCGGGCCTTCGAGGACCACGACCTCGACACCTTGGTCGCGCACGAGCTCGCCCATCAATGGTTCGGGGACCTCGTCACCTGCGCCGAATGGCCTCACGCCTGGCTCAACGAGGGCTTCGCGACCTACTCCGAGGTCGTGTTTCTCGAGGCCGAGAAAGGCCGCGACGAAGCCCTCTTCGAGCTCCTCAATAATCGAAGGGTTTACCTCGACGAGGACTCCGGACGCTACCGCCGCCCGATCGTGTGCCGCACCTACACGGACCCTTGGACGATCTTCGACCGCCACCTGTACGAGAAGGGCTGCTGGATCCTGCGCATGCTGCACCTCGAGCTCGGCGACGCTCTGTTCTGGAAGGGCGTCGGGCGCTGGTTGCGCAAGCACCGCGACGGCGTCGCGCAGACGCAGGACCTCGTCGCCGCCTTCGAGGACGCGACCGGCCGCAGCCTCCAGGGCTTCTTCGACCAATGGGTGTACCGGGGCGGCCACCCCGCCTTGAAATTGCGCTGGGCGTTCGACCGGAAGAGCCGGCGCGGCGAGCTGCACGTCGCGCAGACCCAGGAGGTCTCGGACGCCCACCCCGCCTACCGTCTCAAGGCCTCGATCCGGATCTCCGGCCGCGGGTGGACGCGCGGCTTCCGCGAGACGATCGACGCGAAGGAGCACCGCTTCGTCTGGACTTTGCCCGGCGAGCCGCTCGACGTGGAGTTCGATCCGGACCTGGAGCTGCTGGCTTCCATCAAATTCAGGAAGCCCCAGCCCTATTGGCTGCGCCAGCTGCGCGCCGGCAAGACCTCGGCCTCCCGGGCCCAGGCCGCGGCCCACGTCGCCGCGTGGGGAGGGGACAAGGCCGTCTCCGAGCTCGAGGCCGCCGCCAAGCGCGAGAAGTTCTGGGGCGCGGCGGCGGAGATCGTCTCCGCGCTCGGGACCGTTCACGGCCACGGCGCCGTCGCGGCCCTGCGGCGGCTGCTGTCCGCCGTCCCGCACCCCAAGGTCCGCCGCGTCGTCGTCGAGCAGCTCGGCCGCCGCGGCGCGCCCGCCGACGCCCGCCTGCTCGCGCCGCTCGCGCGCTCCGGGCGCAGCCTCCTCGTCCGCGCCGAGGCCACCCGCGCCCTGGGCCAGCTCGACTATCGGGGCCACCGCGGGATCATCGAGGCCAACCTCAAGGCGAAGACCTACCGGGACGGCGTCGCCGCCGCGGCCGTCTCCGCGATCGCCGCGTCCCGCGATCCGGGCGCGGCGAAGAAGCTGATCGCGCTCGCCGGGGGAGCCCGCCCCTACGGCGCGCGCGTCGCCGCGATCCGGGCGCTGGCCGAATACGCGCCCGCCGACTCCGGCGCCGTGCCCGCCCTGCTCGGCCTCCTCGACGAGTCCGACGAGCGCGTCAGCCTCGTCGCCTGCGCCGCCCTCGGCCGCGCGGGCGACGAGCGGGCGCTTCCCCGCCTCGAGAAGGCCGCGAAGTCCGCGGGCAATCCGCGCATCCGCGTCTACGCGACCGAGGCCGTCGCGCGCATCAAGGCCGGCGCCAAGACCAAGTCCAAGGTCGTCTAGAGACCGTCAGCTCTTGCGGCCGAACCGCCAGCCGAGCCCGAGGCGGAACGCCTCGCCGAGCTGGCCCATCGGCTGGAACGCGAGGTCGAACGAGAAGCCGTTGACGCGGACGCCCGCGCCGACCGTGAGCCCGGAGAGGACCCCGAGGTCGGGGACGCTCCGCCCGTGGAAGCCGACGCGGCCGATCGCCTCCGCGCCCCGCGACACCGCGCGGCCCCATTCCGCCCCGAGCTTCGCGTACGGCCGCGCGTGCAGGGGCGCGACGGCCTCGATCGCCGTCACGACGCGCCCGCGCTCGGGCTCCCAGTCGTGCGCCGCGGCCAGGGAAAATTCGAACGGCAGCGGCTCCGACTGGCCGATGAAGCGGAGCCGCCCTCCGGCGTTGCGGAAGGCCCAGGCCAGGGCCAGGGCGGGACGCGCCGAGGGGCGGTAGATCACGCCGCCGTCGCCGGTGGCGGTCGTCGCCGTGCGCGAGCCGAGCGTCTCGCTGACGATCTTCAGGGCGGCCCCGGCGCGGAAGGAGCCGGTCCACGGCTCGCGCTCGTCGTCGTCCTCGAAGCGCCGGGCCGCGCCGGGCAGGTTCCAGGTGTCCCGGAAGTAGCCCCGGTCCTTCGTGAGGGCGTCCTCCTCCGAGAAGGAGCGCGCGTAGCCGAACGAGACCGCCTCGGAGTGCGGGGCGAAGGAGCCCCGGGCCACGCCCACGTTGTCGACGCGCTCGATGGAGCCCTGGGTCAGGCGCGTGAAGGCGAAGCCGAACACGCCGCCCGACCAGTTCACCGGCAGGGCCAGGGCGGCGTAGTCGTGATGCACCGAGTCCGGAAGCTCCGCGCGGGCGTAGGCGACCTCGAAGCCGCGCGCGGCGGCGAGGCCTCCGGGGTTCCAGTACACGGCCTCGGGGCCCTCGGCGGAGGCGGTCATCGCCTCGCCCATGCCGAGCGCGCGCGCCCCCGCGCCGATCTTCAGGAACGGCGCGCCGTTGACGCCCGCGTCGGTCTGGAAGGCGGCGGAGGAGGGGAGGGCGACCCCCGGAAGCAGGGCGGCGGCGAGCAGGAGGCGCCTCACCGGATCACCACCACGCGCCGGACCTTACGGGAGCCCGCGCCCTCGATCAGCGCGTAATAGGTGCCGCTCGCGACGGGGCGGCCGTAGGCGTTGCGCCCGTCCCACGTCAGGACGCCGTTGGGGCCCGCGGTCCCCTTCCAGACCTGCTCCCCGGTCAGGGACATCAGCCGGATCGTGGTGCCGGACGGGTAGTTCGCGAAGGTGAGGGCCTGCGCGCCGTACGAGCCGCCCGGCCCGCCGGCCTCCCAGGGCTGGGGGAACACGACGCCGTCGGACACCGACGCGCCGGCCGCGGCGAAAAAGGGCGAGTAGGACGAGAAGTGATCGAGCGTGGCGACGATCTGGCCGGCGGAGGCGTTCACGGCCGACGGGACCATGACCCAGAGGGCCGACGCCTCGTCGTAGCGCGCGATCAGCAGGCGCCGGGGGTCGGAGCCGGGCGGAAGCAGCAGCGGATCGTAGGTCATCGTCAGGCGCACCGGCTTCAGGGGCTGCAGGCCGCCCGCGGAGATGTCGATGCCGACCGCGTTTCCGAGCGCGGTCAGGCCGGCGGCCGAGCTGCGCGGGTTCGACAGGTCGAGGGTCACGCCGGACAGCATGGTGACGACCGTGCCCGGGGGGAAGGTGCCGGGATCGATCTGGGCCGTCACGCCGGGGAGCACCGCGAACGCCGAGGGCAGGGCCAGCGTCAGCGCGCCGCCGGCGACGGTCCCCGAGGAGAGCGTCGGGGCGTTGGTCCTCGTCGAGCCGATGACGAGATAGTTCGGGTTGCCCTCCCAATCGAGGGAGGCCACGCGCGCGTAATACGGCGTTCCGTACGAAAGCCCGCTGAAGTTCGCCGTCGCCGCGCCCGGCGCGACGACGCTCGAGGCGACGATCGACGTGAACGCCGGATCGGCCGCCAGCTCGGCGCGGTAGCCCTCGCAGGCCGAGGCCTGGGGCGCCAGCGGCAGCGCGGACCAGGCCACGGTCACGCTCGCCACGCCGACCAGCGGAAAGGGCGTCGCCGCCGCGGACGGCGCGGCCGCCAAGGTCGAGGCCGAGCCGATCGTCGTCCAGGGGCCGTCCGGGGTCGGAGCGTTGAGGCTCAGCGCGCGCACGCGCAGATAATGCACGGTGTTCGCCGCCAGCCCGGAGAGGGTCGCGAAGGCGTTGGCCGTCGTCGAGGCGGACGCGACGACCGAGAAGTTCGCGAACGCCGAGGCCTGCGCCGCGAAGCTCGTCCCGGGCCCGAGCGTCCCCGCCGTCCACGTCGTCGAGAGGCTTGCGGTCGTCCGCGCCGAGACGGGGGAGGCGGGCGCGCCGGGGGCGACCACGGTCGTCGCGGTCGACGCCGCGGCGGTGTAGGCCGTCGGCGTGCCCGAGAGGTTCAGCGCGGCCACGTCCGCGTAATAGCGGCGGTTGGAGCTCAGGCCGGAGAACGACGCCGAGCCGCCGGTGGTGTTGACGCTCGCCGTCAGCGGCGCGAACGAGGCGTTCGTCGAGACGCGGACGGTGTAGACCGTCCCGGCGGAGTTGCCGCCGGAGTTGAAGCTGAAGGTGAAGCCGTCGGAGGACTGGTTGGAGAACGGCTCCGCCGGCAGCGTCGGGTCGAGCACGAAGGTCGGCGTCGAGCCGAACGACGCGTACTCGCTCGTGATGCCGCCGTGCGAGATCGCCAGCGCGCGCGCGTAGTAGAGGGTGTTCGGCGTCAGGCCGGAGAAGGCCGCGTAGCCGTTTCGGGTGACGGAGGAGGCGGCGAGCGGCGAGAAGGCGGGGGAGGCGGAGGCCTCGGCCCGGTACTGCGTGCCCGCCGAATTTCCGCCCGAGGACCACTGCACGGCGAAGCCCGTCTGGGAGACCGCGGAGAACGGCGCCGTCGACAGGACGGGCGCGGCGGCCAAGGTCGGGACCGGCGCGGCGGGCGCGAGGTAGGGGCCGCCGGTCGCCTGGACGCGGAAATAGTAGCTCGCGTTCGTCGTCATGCCGGTGAACGTCGCGTGCTGGTTCCTCGTCGCGCTGCTCAGGACCGCCCCGGCGAACGCGGGCGACGTCGACGCGTCGGCGTTGTAGACGATGCCGGCGGGGTTGCCCGCGCCGTTCCAGTCGAAGCGCATCGAGGAGACGGTCGCGCCGCTGAACTGCGGGTTGATGGGCGCGACGAGGTCGGTCAGCGTCGTCGCGCTGACCGGCCCCGTCGCCGTGGCGGCCCCGTAGGAGTTGCGCGTCGCCTGGCGGAAGTAATACTGCGTCAGCGGCTGCAGGCCGGCTACGATCAGGGAGGAGACCGAGCGGTCGGTCGTCTGCGCCGCGAACTGCGTGCCGCCGCCGCCGGGGGCGGTCGAGGCGGTCACGGAATAGCCCCAGCACGACAGGGCGGCCGGGGACGCCGGGCACGGCGTCCAGGACACGGTCGCGCTGTCGACGTGCGGCGTCACCGTCGGCAGCGCGGCCGGGGCGGCGGCCAAGGTCGAGGTGCTGATGAAGGCGCCGGGCCCGTCCACCCCGCCGCCGTTGCCCTTGATGACGACGCCCGTCGTCGTGTTGGCGGCGAGGCCGGTGTGGACGTAGGGGGATTGGACGCCCGCCGCGAGCAGGACCGTGGGGTTCGTCGCGTAGTACAGGGAGTAGGCGTCGGCGCCGACGGCCGAGCCCCACGTCCAGGTGACCGAGCTCGGACCCATGGTCGCCGCCGCCAGGCCCGTCGGGGGCGACACCGGCTGGGGGCTCGAGGAGGCCTTGCCGTACCCCCAGGAATACGTCGGGACCACGCCCGTCGCGGAGTCCGTGCGAGCCTGCGCGCGCAGTATCTCGCGCAGGCCGGCGACGGTGCGCCCCGGCCCGTACTGCAGGCGCGCCGCGAGGATGCCCGTCACGACCGGCGCCGCCATGCTCGTGCCGCGCATGATGCGGTGGCTCGCGTCGCCGAGCACGTAGGCGTCTCCGGGATACGCCGTGGAGGAGAGCGCGCCCGCGATCACGTCGCCGGGGGCGACGACCTCCGGCTGCTGGCGGCCGTCGCGCGTGGGGCCCTGGGAGCTGAACGCGGAGAGCGAGCCGAGGCCGACCTGGCTCGTGTAGCTGTAGGTGAAGCCGTCGATCCCGTTCCAGAATTTCTTGGACGCGTAGGAGCCGACGCCGAAGACGTTCAGCGCGCACGCGGGCTCGCCGAGCGTCCGGGTGTTGTCGATGTAGGCCGCGAAGCTGACGCCCTGGCCCGGATCGATCCAGCCGTCGACGCGGCCGGTGCCTCCGCTCGTCGTGCGCGTGAACGTGACGTTGATCGCGGAGGCGGTGATCCCGGCGGACCGGTTCACGTAGACCAGGACCTTCTCGTGGCCGAGGGGGTGCCCGGCGTCGGTGCCGTTGTACACGTAGACATTGTGGGTGCCAAGGACCGCGCTCTGGTCCGTGCCCGCGGAAGCGGTCACGCTGCCGCCGATGCCGGCCAAGGTCACCTGGACCGTGTAGGCGTCCCCGCCGGGATGCCAGAACTCGATGTCCGCGTCCGCGGTGGCGGCGTCGACGCTGACGACGGCGCCCGCCGAGCCCGCGACGCCGATGCTCATGCCCGCGTGCGGCTTCAGCGCGCCGTCGTTGCCCATCGCGACGACGACCGGGGTGCTCGCCGCGATCGCGCCGATGGAGGATTCGAAGAGGGAGGTGCCGTCATGGGGGCCGCTCTGGGTGCCGAGGCTCAGGTTGATCACCGCGCGCTTGCCCGCCGCCGCGGCCCGGGCGACGATGAAGTTCACGCCGTCGACGACGTCCGCGGTGCTGAACGTGGTCCGCACCACGATGAGGTCGGCGCTCGGCGACATGCCCTTGAAGGTTCCGGACGGGATCGCCCCGTTCGTGCCGGTGCCGTCGCCCGCGGCGATCGAGGCGACGTGGGTGCCGTGGCCGTCCGTGTCGGAGGTGTTGATCGTCCCCGCGCCGGTCCGGACCTTGGCGGTGAGCTGGGCGTTCGTGTACTCGACGCCGTAGTCCCAGCCGGAGGGGAACGGTCCTCCGGTGGCGTCGTGCGTGCTGATCGTCTGATCCCACAGGGCGAGGATGCGCGACGTGCTGGTCCCCGGGTAGGTGTTGTCGATGAGGAAATCCCGGTGGGTGTAGTCGATGCCCGTGTCCACGACGCCGACGACGACGCCGGCGCCCGTCGCGCCGGCGAGGTCGGTCAGCGCCGCGCCGTAGATCGTCCCGAGCCCGAGGCCGGAGCTCGTCGAGCTCGAGCGCACGGCGTCCATGAGCGGACGGGCGCGCACGGCGGCGCCGATCTCCCGCACGCGCGGGTCGAGCGCCAGCGCGTCGAGCGCCGCGTCGCCGGCGCGCGCCGTGATGACGTCGCCGGCCTGGCTGCCGAAGGCCGCGCCCGGGTACGCCGCGCGCAGGGCCGAGAGCGGCGTGCCGGGGGAAACGCGGATGAGGACGGACCGGGACGGGCCCGCGGCGCCGCCCGCGGCGGCCGGCGCGTAGCCTCCCGCCGCGGAGACGGCCCGCCGAGCGCGCAGGCGCGCGTCGAGCTTGGAGGGCTGAGCGGCCGCGGCCGCCTCTCCCAGAAGGGAGGCGGCGAGGACCGCCCCGAGCATCGCCGTCCTGCGCGGGATTTCCATCTTCGCTCAGGATAGCCCCGGCCGCTGGGGCTGTCAATGCCGTACATATTAAGAGGAAGGCCCCCGCGGGATCGCCCGCGGGGGCCTTTCGACGGGGAGGAAAAAGCCTCTTAGTCGGCCTTCTCGGCGGAGATCAGGCCCATGTCGATGCCCTTGACCACGGCCTCGGTCCGGTTCGACACGCTCAGCTTCTGGAACATGCTGTTGAGGTGGTTCTTGATCGTCTTGACGCTGCACGCGAGCGAAGCGGCGATCTCCTTGTTGGACTGGCCCTGACCCAGGTTGGAGAGGACCTTGATCTCGGTCTTCGTCAGCGCGACGAGCGAGGCCTCGGAGTTGGCCGTGCCCATCTGGCGCAGGCCGTCGATGAGCTTGCTCATCACGGGCTGGGGAATCATCACGCCCTGGTTCGCGAAGGTCTTCAGCGCGTTGACGAGTTCGGCGGCGGGGAGCATCTTCGACAGGTAGCCGTTCGCGCCGGCCTGGATGGCCTCCATCACGTGCGCCTCGTCCTCGTAGGAGGAAAGAATCAGGACGTTCGTCGTCGGGCAGTCCTTGTGGATCTGGCGCGTGGCCTCGATGCCGTCCATGTGGGGGAGCTTGATGTCGAGAAGGATCACGTTCGGCTTGAGCTTCTTGACGAGGCGAAGCGCCTCGCGCCCGTCGGCGGCCTCGCCGACGATGGTGATGTTCTTCTCGTTCTCGAGAAGGTCCTTGATCCCCTCGCGAAACAGAGTCTGGTCGTCGGCGATGACGACGGTGATTTTTTTCGCGGCGGGTGTCTTCTTGGCCATGCCTCATACTACACAATTCGTCGCCACTTGTGATACAATGTCGGCCTTCCGGCGCCGTAGCTCAGTGGTAGAGCGGGCGTTTCATAAGCGCCATGTCGGAAGTTCGATCCTTCCCGGCGCCAAGATTTGGAAGACGCGCAAGACGCCCGGACATTGATCTAGGTCAATGTCCGGGCATGTCATTTCTGTTTAAATCCGTTGTCTTTGGTGTGAACTCAGCCGGACTAAGGAGAACAACACATGGCCGAAGCCCTCGTTGTCGCCAGCAAAGTCAAGAAGCTGGTCAAGGAAGCCGGACTCCGCACCGGCGGGGATTACCTCGACGCCCTGTCCGCGAAGATCGAGGCGTCCGTCAAGGCGTCGATCCAGAAGGTTCAGGCCGAAGGCAAGAAGAAGACGCTCGGCGTCGAAGACCTCGCCTAAGGATCCGGCGAATGCGCTCGTTCAGGGACTTCATGGAGTCCGCGCTATACGACCCTGAACGCGGCTATTATTCCGTCCGCGAGAAGACCGCGGATTTCTACACCGCTCCCGAGCTGCACTCCGCCTTCGGGGCGGTCCTGGCGGACCGGCTGGCTCTTCTCCTCGAGCGCGCGGCGGAGAGCCGGCCGGACCGCGTCCTCAGCCTCGTCGAGGCCGGCTGCGGGGACGGCACGCTCGCCTGCCAGGTGGCGCGCCGGCTGCGCGAGAAGCATCCGGCGCTGGCGTCCCGCGTTTCCTTCATCCTCGTCGAGCGCGGGCGAAAGGACCTGACCACGGCGGTCCGCCGCCTTAACGCCTTCGGCGTTAAAGTTTCCGCGTATACCGAGATCGCGAAGCTCCCGCGCTTCTCGGGCGCGCTTTATTCCAACGAGCTGCTCGACGCCCTTCCCGTGCACCTGCTCGAGGCGCGCGAAGGCCGCATCCAGGAAGTGTTCGTCGACGGCGAGGGCAAGGAGGTCTGCGCCCCTCTGTCGCGGCCCGAGCTCGAGGCGCACGCCGCCGCGCTCGCCGGGCGTCTGCAGGAAGGGGAGCGCCACGCCGTGAGCCTCGAGGCCAAGGCCTGGCTCTCGGCCGCCGCCGCCCGCCTCGAGGACGGCTTCGTCGTCACCATCGACTACGGCAAGCGCTTCGCGCCCGGCACGGCCAACCCGCCGCGCGCGTTCCACCGGCACGCCGTGGAGACCGAGCTGACGCGCGAGCCCGGCGCGCGGGACCTCACCGCGTCCGTCGACTTCGAGGCGCTGATCGGGGCCGGAGAGGCCTGCGGCCTTTCCC
>JAMPYD010000038.1 GCA_023700845.1 Elusimicrobiota bacterium
GCTCGCGGTAGGCCCGCGCCATGTCCTTCTCGCGCTCGAGCTCGCCGAGGGCGGCGGGGGCCTCGTAGCGGCCCTCGGGCGCCAGCCCCTGCTGCTCGGCGGGAAGAAGCAAGGACAGGTATTTCACGTTCTGGCCGACGGAGCTGGCGGGCAATAAGGTCCCGAAGCGCACGAAATTCCTCGCGACCCAGACGCCCGTGATCAGAGCGAACACGGCCAACGCGGAGAGCATCTCCTTACGGGAGAATTTCGGGAATAGGAAGGGCAGCGAGATGATGGTGAGAAGGATGTACGGCAAGGGCTCGGGGCGGATGAGATAGAGGCAGGCGGAAAGGGCGGCGAAGGCCGCGGCGCGTCGCGCCGGCGTCCACTCCTCGCGGTACAGGGCCCAGGCCGACAGCGTGAGGAAGAAGCCGTACAGGCATTCGCTCACGGGCGCGGCGGCGGGGACGATCAGGTCGTAGTAGAAGGCGGCGATGAGGCCGCAGGCGAGGGCCCAGCGCTCGGGGACGAAGCGCCGCGCGAGGTCGAGGAGCAGGACGCAGGTCAGGGCGCCGAGCAGGCACTGGACGGCGATCACGGCCGCGGGCGAGCCGCCGAAGACGAGCCGGAGCGCGGCGAGGAAGACGGGGTAGCCCGGCATGCGCGAGGCGGCCTCGCCGTGGGGGCCGAGGTAGCGCCCGGCCTCGACGAGGCTCCGGGCGAAGGCGTCGTATTCGAGCGCGTCGCCGACGAGGGGCAAGGTGCCCTGCAGCCGCCAGAACGCGAGGCGGGAGGCCAGCGCCGCGAGGAAGACGGCGCCCGCCGCCCTCATGCCTTGAGGCGGCCGGAGCGCCAGGCCTCGATCGGGAAGGCGACGCAGGCGAACAACGGTATCACGGTCGTGAAGAAGCGGTCGAGCAGGCCCGGGGCGAGCGCGCGGGTGAGGATCACGCAGGCCTCCTGGAACGCCCAGAAGCCCGCCAGCAGGAGGAGGAAGAACACGGCGTTCGCCGCGAGGACGCGCGCGCCGAGCAGCAGCGCGCCGAGCGGGCCGGAGGACTCGCTCCTGCGCGCGGCGGCGATCGCGGAGGCCGCGCCGAGGGCGAAGGCCGTCAGCTTGCCCGCGGCGAGGATGAGGTACAGGCCCGCGGTCGCGACGCCCTGCGGAACGTCGGCGTGCAGCAGGCCGTAGGCCAGCGGCGTGGTCAGGAGGCCGAAGGCGAACAGCAGCGGGTAGGGGATCAGGAACACGACCGCCGTGTCGCGCAGCCGCCGCGGGTCCACGCTCCAGCCGTCGCCGATCCACAGCTCGGCGAAGATCGTCGTCACCGCGACGGTCATCAGCGCCCCGAGCAGGACGCTCGCCGCCACCGAGCCGGGGCGGCCCGGAGACATCAGCGCCAGCACGTTCTGGCCGAGAAGCCCGAGCAGCGGCGGCAGCACCAGCCAGGGGCGCGTCAGCGCGCGGTCGCGGACCTCGTCGAGGAGGCGGCCCACGTCTAGCCGGGGATAAACGGCTCTTCGGACATCTTGGCCGCGACGGGCGTCCAGGCCGGGACCTTCAGGCCGAACTTCGCGGCCTTGTCCTTGATGTCGGCGGCGAAGGCCTGGCGGACCTCGTCGTTGTCGCGCTTCTTGAGGCCGTACTTGCGGTAGATCGCGTTCTTCGGCGAGTTGGCCCGGCCGAAGATGTTCATCGTGCGCGGGTACCACTTGTCGAAGGCCTTCTGGAGGTCGCCGTGCGTCTTCGGGTCCTCGGAGAGCTTCTTCGCCCACTGGTCGCCGTGCGCCATGTGCATCTCCTCTTCCTTGAAGATGCCCTCCATGCCGTCGCACCAGGGCTTGTAGGAGCAGTCGAGGGAGTCCTCGAGCTGGTGGCCGGCGCCGCGGTCCATGCAGAAGTTGAACATGATGAAGTCGTACCAGGTCTCGATCGGGTAGTAGAAGATGTTGACCCGCTTGTCGTCCGCGGCCCGGAGCGTTCCGAGATCGTCGGAGTCCACGCGCAGGTTGAAGTTGTGGCTCTTGTAGTACTCGTCGACGTCGACGCCCATGCCCTCGAGCAGGCGGTACATCACGCGCGCGTGGCGGACCTCGTCCTTGACGATCTGCGCGACCTGCAAGGTCTCCTTGATGTCCGGGGACTTCTGGATCCACGGCACGTAGCCGAACGCGCCGGCCAGCTCCGAGTCGGCCTGCATGGACATCAGATTGGTGAGGTGCTCGCGGTAATCGTCGCTCATCTCGGCGAGCTCGGTGATCTTCTGGCCCTTGGCGATCTTGGCGAGGAGCTTCTCTTCGCGGATGCGGTTCGGTTCGAGGGTCATCTCATTCTCCTTTGAACTGCGCGGGGCGCTTCTCGAGGAAGGCGCTGACGCCTTCGGCGTGATCCTTGGTGCGGCCGAGGACTTCCTGAAGCTGGGCCTCGTACTCCATCTGCTCGTCGAGCGCGGGCGTCTCCAGCGCGCGGTTGACCGCGCGCTTGGTGAGCGCGAGCGCCAGCGGCGGCATCTTCACGAGCTCGGCCGCCATCATCTGCGCCTCGATGAGGACGAACTCGGCGGGGACGACCTTGTTGACGAGGCCGCAGGCCAGCGCCTGCTCGGCGGTGACGGGCTTGGCCAGCCACATGTGCTCGAGGGCCTTCGAGTAGCCGAGGAAGCGGGGGAGCGAGTAGGTCATGCCGGAGTCGGGGACCAGGCCGACGCGCACGAACGCGTTGAGGAAGGTGGCCTTCTCGGCGCACACCTTCAAATCGGTCGAAAGGATTATGCTGGCGCCGGCGCCGGCGGCCAGGCCGTTGATGGCGCCGATGACGGGCTTCTCGAGACGGCGGATCTGGGCGACCAGGGGATTGAAGTGGTCGCGGAGCTCGTCGCCGAGGGAGAACGCCTTGACGGACTGGCGCTTCTTGAGGTCGCCGAGGTCGGCGCCGGCGCAGAAGGCGCGGCCGCTCGCGGTGAGAATGACGGCCTTGACGGACTTGTCCGAGGACGCCTGCTTGAGCGCGTCGCGGATGCCCTTCATCATGTCGAGGGTCAGGGCATTGAGGACGTCGGGGCGGTTCAAAGTCAGGGTGAGGACGCCGTCTTTCAGCTCGTTCAGGAGATCCATTCTATTTGCCGGTCCAAACGGGTTTACGCTTCTCGGAGAAGGCGGTCATGCCTTCCTTCTGGTCCTGAGTGTCGAACAAACGGAAAAAAGACTGGCGCTCGAATGACAGACCTTCCGACAGCTTCGAATCGACGGCCGCGAGGACTGAAGCTTTCGCGGCCTGCACGGCGAGCGGCGGTTGGGCCGCGATGGTATGGGCCAACTTTTTAGCTTCGCTTAAAAACGATTCCACGGGAACGACCTTATTGACCAAACCATAAGACAAAGCTTCGCGCGCCGTCAGTTTTCGGCCCGTGAGGTTCATCTCCATGGATAAAGCCTTACCAACGACCTTGGTCAAGCGCTGAGTGCCTCCGGCGCCGGGTATAACGCCGATTAATACCTCCGGTTGGCCGAAAACGGCGGTTTCGGACGCGACGATCATGTCGCAGGCCATCGCCAGTTCGCAGCCGCCGCCCAAGGCGAAGCCGGAAACGGCGGCGACGAGCGGCTTTTTCAGGTTTCCGATCCGGTCCCAATTCGACAGGTGGCGGGCGAGCTGCTTTTCGGCGGCTGCGCCGCCGGCGATACCTTTCATCTCGCCGATGTCGGCGCCGGCGGCGAACGCCTTCGGCAAGCCCGCCAAGACCATCGCGTGGATGCTTGGATCGCGGTCGAATCCGCCCAAGGCCTCGGACACGGCGTCCATCACCGCGATCGACAATGCGTTGAGCGCTTGAGGACGATTGATCGTGACGACGCCGATTTTGCCTTCGATCTCGACGAGCACTTCGGCCGCGGCGGTCTTCATCTCAGTTCAGGTCCACCCAGACCGACTTGAGCGACGTGTAATTCTCCAAGGCGTACTGGCCCTTCTCGCGGCCGTAGCCGGACTGCTTGACGCCGCCCCACGGAGCGGCCGCGTCGACGAAGTGGTAGCAGTTGATCCAGACCGTGCCGGCCTTGAGCCTGGCGGCGGCCTGGTGGGCCTTCTTGACGTCCTTGGTCCACACGGCGGCGACCAGGCCGTAGTCGCTCGAGTTCGCGCGCGCCATGACCTCGTCGATCGTATCGAAAGGCATCACCGCGACGACCGGTCCGAAGATCTCCTCGCGGGAGATCTTCATCTCGTCCTTCACGCCGCCGAACACCGTCGGCTGCACGAAGAAGCCGGGCCCCGCGGCGGCCGCGCCGCCGGAAAGCAATTGCGCGCCTTCTTTTTTGCCGGACTCGATATACGACAAGACCCGGTCACGCTGCTCGGCGGAGACCAGCGGGCCCATGTGCGTCTTGGGATCCAACGGATTTCCCTGTTTCACCGTCTTGGCCCGGTCGGCGAGGGCGGCGACCATCTTGTCGTAGGCGGGGCGCTCGATGAACACCCGCGAGCCCGCGGAGCAGCACTGGCCCTGGTTGTAGAAGATGCCCATGAAGATGCCCTTCGCCGCGGCCTCGAGGTCCGCGTCGGCGAACACGATGTTGGGGGACTTGCCGCCCAGCTCCATGGAGATGCGCTTCATGTTGCCGGCCGACGCCTTGACGACCTCGCGGCCGACCTCGGTGGAGCCGGTGAAGGTCACCTTGTCGACGCCCATGTGCTTGGAGATCGCGGCGCCGGCCGTGGGGCCGAAGCCCGGCACCACGTTCACGACGCCGGCGGGCACGCCGGCCTCGAGCAGGAGCTCTCCCAGCCACAGCGCGGAGAGCGGCGTCTGCTCGGCGGGCTTGAGGACGACCGCGTTGCCGCAGGCCAGGGCCGGCGCGAGGCGCTCCACCGCCATCAGGAGGGGGAAGTTCCAGGGAATGATCGCTCCCACCACGCCCACGGGCTCGCGGACGGTGTAATGAAGGAACTTGGCGCCCGGAAAATACGGCACGGATACGGGCGTGGTCTCGCCGTGGATCTTCGTGGGCCAGCCGCCGAAGTAGCGGAAAAGGCCGATCGCCAGGGGCAGGTCGCCGTTCTTGGCCTCGCGGATGGGCTTGCCGTTGTCGAGAGACTCGAGCTGGGCGAAGGCCTCGGCGCGGGCCTCGAGCAGATCGGCGGCCTTGTGCAGGATCTTCTCCCGTTCCGCGGGGGACATTTTGGACCAAGGTCCCTCGAGGGCCGCGCGGGCCGCGGCGACGGCGCGGTCCACGTCCGCCGAATCGGCCTCGGACACCGTCCCGATCGCCTCTCCCGTCGCCGGGTTCAGGGTCGCGAACGTTTTTCCCGAGACGGCGTCGGCGGGCTTGCCGTCGATCAGCAGCTTATGGGTTTTGCGGCCGAGGAAATCCTTGAGAAGGGGGTGGACGTCGGGAAGGGCGGCGGTGGTCATGGGCTGATCTCCGTCGAGATTGAGAATTCGTCGCTTCACGAGGATAGCAAATCTCGCTCGAATCGCCCATTGACAGGCGCCGGGGGCGGGGTTAAACTGGGCGCGTGAAGGCCGACAGCCCCGGACAGGCGGCGTTCAAGCACCAGGAGATCGCCTTCTCCATCTGCATGGGGGCCGTCGCCCTCCTCGGACGCGACAACCCCCATTTTTCGTCGCCGGGCATCCTCTGGGCGTTCGCCGCCCTGCTGGCCTTCAACCTCGCCTACCAGCTCGCCCTGCGCAAGCGCGGCGACGTCTGGGTCGTGCCGATGATCTCGATGGCGGTCAACACCGTCCTCGTCACCGCGGTGCTCGCCTTCTCGGGCGGCGCGAGCTCCGGGTTCTGGCCGATGTACCTCTTGCCCATCTTCACGGCCTGCCTTTATCTTCAGCCCCGCCACGTGGTCATGGCGGCCGCGTTCTCCGGCGCCTTCCTCGCGACGCTCCACCTCGCGCCGCCCGACGGGGAATCCGCCGCCCTGACGACCGCGGAGCTTTTGATCAAGGTGATCGTGCTGGTGGTGTCCGCGGGGGTCACCTCGCGCTTCGCCAACCGCGAGCGCAGCGCGCGCGAGGCGCTCGACCTTGCCCGCGCCGACCTCGACCGCCTGTCGGCCGACATCGAGCGCGGCGTGCGCGACCGCCTCGACGGCCGCGCCGGCAACGAGGGCTTCCTGGAGGGGATCCTCTACGACGTGCATGCCCGGCTCGCCGTGATCCTCGGCAGCTCGGAGCTCCTGCGCCGCGAGCTCGGGGGCGCCTCGCCCCTCGTCGGCGACGCGGAGCGCATCGAGGCCTCCGCGCGCGCCCTGGGGCAGCTGACGTCGGACGTCCTGCGCCGGCGCCAGGACGCCCCGCTCTCGGACTGCCGCCTGGACCGCATGACCGAGCAGGCCCTGGACCTCGTCGAGCACACGCTCCGGGACCGGGCCGTCACGCTGGAGAAGCGCATCCAGCCCGGCCTCCCCTGCGTGCGCGCGAACGCGCCGCGCGTCCAGCAGGCGATGCTCGAGCTGGTCGCGATCGTCTGCGGCCGCGCCAAGCGCGGCTCGCGCATGACGGTGACCGTGCAGGCCGAGGAGGGGGAGATCCGGGCCCGCCTGCGCTTCTC
This sequence comes from Elusimicrobiota bacterium, assembly GCA_023700845.1. GTDB lineage: Bacteria > Elusimicrobiota > Elusimicrobia > UBA1565 > UBA9628 > GWA2-66-18. Next base: position 6,544 of record JAMPYD010000038.1, read on the forward strand.
CGCGCCGGAGGAAAGCACTCCGCCGCCGCTCGCCGCCCTGCGCCGCGTCCTGGCCGACTACGGCGGGGACGTGCGCGTCTTCGGCGCGGGCCGCTCCTGCGAGCTGCTCGTCGGCCTCCCGGCCCCGAGCCCGCGCGGCGTCGACGCCGCCTCCTGACCGGGGCCGGTCTGTTGCGCCTCCGTCGCGGGGGGTTGACGTCCCCGCTCACATAGGATATAATTAATCCGTTGATAATTATTATCCACCAGGAGAGCCCATGATCCGCCTGCTCGCCGCCGTGCTTCTCGCCGCCTGCGCCGCGCCCGCCTTCGCCTTCGACGGCCCCGAGTATCCGTACAAGGTGCCGCTCGGCCTGAAGGCGCCGGACGTCCCCGAGGACAACCCGGTCACCGACGCCAAGGTGGACCTCGGCAAGAAGCTCTATTTCGACAAGCGCCTCTCCCGCGACGGCACGGTCTCCTGCGCGACCTGCCACGCCCCGGAGAAGGGCTGGACCGACCAGTCGCCGGTGTCCACGGGCATCAAGGGCCAGAAGGGCGGCGTCTCCGCGCCGACCGTGCTCAACGCCGCCTACATGGAGTTCCAGTTCTGGGACGGCCGCGCCCCGAGCCTCGAGGAGCAGGCCAAGGGCCCCATCCAGAACCCGCTCGAGATGGGCTTCACGCACGAGGAGGCCGTCGCGCGCCTGAAATCGATCAAGGGCTACGCGCCCTTGTTCAAGAAAGCCTTCGGCGACGAGGCCATCGACATCGACCGCGTGGCCAAGGCGATCGCGACGTTCGAGCGCACGGTCCTCACCGGCAACGCGCCGTTCGACCGGTGGCAGGCGGGGGACAAGAAGGCGATGAGCGCGTCCGCGATCCGCGGCCGCGAGCTCTTCAACGGCAAGGCCAACTGCCAGTTCTGCCACGACGGCTTCAACTTCTCCAACTCCGACTTCCACAACATCGGCGTGGGGATGCAGGCCAAGGAGCCGAACCCCGGCCGCTTCGCCCAGACCAAGGACGAGAAGCACATCGGGGCCTTCAAGACCCCGACCTTGCGCAACCTCAAATACACCGCGCCCTACATGCACGACGGCTCCGAGGCGACCTTGGAGGCGGTGGTCGAGTACTACAACAAGGGCGGAGCGGCGAACCCGCACCTCGACGGACGCATGAAGGCCCTCGCCCTGACCGACCAGGAGAAGAAGGACCTCGTCGCCTTCATGAACGCGCTCAACGGCGACCCGGTGGCCGTCAAATTTCCTAAAATGCCGGAATGAAATCGCCCCACGCCGTGCCCTGGCCCCTCCCCGGCTGGGAGGAAGTCCAGCCGTTCCCGTTCGCCGCGGCGAGGGGGGCCTTCGCCGGCATGACCGGAACCGAAGGGCGCATCGTCCTCAAGTATTACCGCCGGGAGGACGGGTCCCTGGTCGCCACCGCGCGCTTCGGCCACCTGTCCGAGGGGGCCCCGGGCCTGGTGCACGGCGGCGCCCTGCTGACGGCCCTCGACGAGGCGCTGGGGGCCGCGGCCTGGCTCGCCGGACGCCCCGTCATGACGGCGCGCCTGACCACGGAGTTCCGCAAGGGCGTGCCGGTGGGGGCCACCATGCTCGTCGAGACGCGCCTGATCCGGGAGCGCCACCGCCTGGTGCTGCTCGAGGGAACCTTGAGCGGCCCGGACCACGTCGTCTACGCGTACGCGGACGGGCGCTTCATGGTCCTCGCCGATTCCGATCAACGCCGCATTTTAGGACGGACGGTCTAAATATCCCGGGCCAAAAAAGGTTAATATTCCGACATGAGACTCGCTAAAAGCTTTTCCCGCCTCGGAACCGAAACCGCCTTCGAAGTCCTCGCCCGCGCGCGCGCGCTCGAGGCCCAGGGCCGCAAGATCGTGCACCTCGAGATCGGAGAGCCCGACTTCGACACCCCGGCCAACATCCGCGACGCGGCCAAGAAGGCCCTCGACGCCGGCCACACGCACTACGGCCCCTCGGCCGGCCTGCCCGACACGCGCAAGGCGATCGCGGAGTACGTGAGCAAGTCCCGGGGCGTCTCGTATGCCGCCGAAGAAACCGTAATAGTGCCCGGCGGCAAGCCGATCATCTTCTTCACCATCCTCGCCTTGGTCGAGCCCGGCGACGAGGTCATCTACCCGAACCCCGGCTTCCCGATCTACGAGTCGATGATCAACTACGTCGGCGGCAAGCCCGTGCCCCTGCCGATCCGCGAGGAGCTCGACTGGGACTTCGACGCCGAGGAGTTCGAGAAGCTGCTCACCCCGAAGACCAAGCTCGTCATCCTGAACTCGCCCGCCAACCCGACCGGCGGCGTGATGACGAAGGAGACGATGGACCGCGTGGCGAAGGCGCTGGCGAAATTCCCGGATGCGATGCTGCTCGCCGACGAGATCTACTCCCGCATCGTCTACGAAGGCAAGCATCTCTCCTTGCTCGCCTACCCCGGCATGAAGGAGCGCACCATCCTCCTCGACGGCTTCTCGAAGACCTGGGCGATGACCGGCTGGCGCCTCGGCTACGGCGTCGGGCCCAAGTGGCTGATCGACGCGATCGCCAAGCTCTCGACCAACGACCACTCCTGCGTGCCCGCGTTCTCGCAGTACGCCGCGATCGAGGCCCTGACGGGACCGCAGGATTCCGTGACCGCCATGGTCGCCGAGTTCAAGCGCCGCCGCGACGTGATCGTGAAGGGATTAAATTCCTTGCCGGGAGTGACCTGCAAGACACCGAAAGCGGCCTTTTACGTTTTTCCGAGCATCAAAGGCACCGGATTAACGTCGAAGACCTTAGCCGACGCCCTGCTGGCCCAGGCGGGGGTTGCTTGTCTCCCCGGCACCTCGTTCGGCGCCATGGGCGAGGGCTACCTGCGCTTCTCCTACGCCAACTCGGTCGCCAACATCGAGACCGCGCTGGCGTCGATGAAGGCGGCCCTGCCCAAACTCTCGGCGGTCGCCGCGAAGTGAACGCGGACAGGCGGTCGCTCGACCGCCTCCTGACCTACGTCAGGCCGCACCGCGTCCGCCTGCTCCAGGCCACTTTCGTCATGGTCTGCATGGCCGCGCTCAACGGCACCCTCGTGAGGGTGCTCGGCCCCATCACGAACAGCCTGTTCATCGACTCCGACCCGGTGAAGCTCAAGCGGGTGGCGCTGATGATCCCCGCGATCTTCTTCCTCAAGCTCATATTCCAGTACACGCAGAGCTACCTGATGAGCTGGCTCGGCCAGAAGATCACGCAGGAGATCCGCGAGGACCTGTTCACCCACCTGCACGCCCTCTCGATGGACTTCTTCTGGAAGTCGAAGGCGGGAGAGGTCCTGGCGAAGCTCACCAACGACATGACCGCGCTGCAGTCCGCGCTCCAGTTCGTGCCGCTGTACGCCATCCGCGACTCCCTGACCATCGTCTTCGTGCTCATCATCATGATCACGACCAACCCGAAGTTCGCTTTGGTCGCGCTCATCGTCATCCCGGTCGCGGGCGGGGTCCTCGGAGTCCTCGGGCGCAAGCTGCGCTCCTCCGGGCGCCGCGGCCAGGAGGTGATGGGGGAGATCTACCACCGCTTCCAGGAGAGCCTGCAGGGCATGCTCGTGGTCAAGTCCTTCAACTACGAGAAGGGCTCGATCGCGAAGTTCCGCGTGGAGAACGACGAATTTTTCCACCAAATGATGCGCTACTTCAGAGCCACCGCGCTGTCGGGGCCGCTGATGGAGTTTCTCGGCTCGCTGATCATGGCCGCCATCGTCTGGCTCGGCGGCTCCGCCATCGGCGCGGGGCGCATGACCGCGTCGCAGTTCGCGGTCTTTATCGGATCTTTCTTCATGGCTTACGGCCCGATCAAAAATCTGGCCCAGATGAATTCGACCTTGCAGTTGGGTTTGGCCGCCGCCGAACGCATTTTCTCGATCCTGGATGAATCGCCGTCCGTCGTTGAGCCGCTCCATCCGCTGCCGTTCCCTCCGTTGGCGCAGGGCGTGACGTTCGAAAACGTGTCCTTCAAATATCCGTCCCGCGAACTGTGGGCCTTAAAAGACGTTTCCCTCACGATCAAGCCCGGCGAGGTCGTCGCGCTGGCCGGTCCTTCGGGCTCCGGCAAAACGACGTTCGTTCATCTTCTTTTACGTCTGTTCGACCCGACCGAGGGCCGAATTCTCATCGACGGCGTCGATCTGCGGGACATGTCCTCGCACGAGATCCGGAAGCGATTAGGGCTCGTCTCCCAGGAAACCATACTCTTCAACGACACCGTCTTCGGCAACGTCGCGATCGGCCGCGAAGGCGCCTCCCGGGCGGACGTGCAGAAGGCC
>JAMPYD010000039.1 GCA_023700845.1 Elusimicrobiota bacterium
ACCCGCACGGGTGGTGGAACTGGCAGACACATACGCTTGAGGTGCGTACGCCCGAAAGGGTTTGGGGGTTCGAGTCCCCCCTCGTGCAAGATTAACGGACCGCCGGTCCCGGAAACGGGGCCGGCGGTTTTTTAATAGGCGACCTCGAATTTTTTTCCGGCGAAGTCGGCCTTCGTCATGGTGACGAGGCCGCTCAGGGTGTCGCCCTTGGAGTCGAAGACGATGTTGCCGACCATCGTGCGCCGGCTCGTCCCGCGCACGGCCTCGAGCACCTTGCGCCGGTCGGGGCCGCCGGCCTTGCGCAGGGCGTCGAGCGCCACGCGCGCGGCCTCGTAGCCGTAGTGGTCGAAGGTCCTCGGGACCGCCCCCGCGTATTTCTGCTGATAGCGCGCGACGAAGTCCGCCGCGCTGGGGAGGGACTCGACGGGCACCCCGCCGACGGAAAAATAGGCGCCGTCGACGGCGGGGCCCGCGGTGGCGAACAGCTCCGGATTCTTGGCGCCGTCGCCCGACAGGAACGTCCCGCTCCAGCCGGCCGCGCGCAGCTGATTGAGGAGCAGGCCCGCCTCCATGTACAGCCCGCCGAAGAACACCGCCTCGGGGCGCTCCTCCGTGATCGTCCGGACGACCGCGGCGAAGTCCTTGTCCCCGCGGGAGACGGGCTCGAAGCCGAGGGCCTTGCCGCCCCTGCGGTCGAGCGCGCCGCGGAAGGCCTCGGCCAGGCCGAGGCCGTAGGGGGTGCGGTCGTGGACGAGGACGAAGCGCCGCAGCGACAGCCGGTTGACCGCGTAATCGGCCGCGTAGGCGGCCTGCACGTCGTCCGAGGGGGGGAGCCGGAAAATGACCCGCTCGCCGCCCCAGCCCGGCCCGTCCTGCTGGAAGGTCAATTGGGTCGCGGTCGCCGAGGGGGTGATCATCGCGAGCGGCGCCTGGGCGTACACGCGCGCGGCCTCGATCGCGCAGCCGGAGGTCATGTGCCCGATCACGGCGAACACGGCGGGATCGTCGACGGCGCGCCGGGCCGCGGCGGCGGCCTCGAAGGGGTCGGCCTTGTCGTCGAGCACCACGACCTCGACGGGCGCGAGCCCGCGCTCGGCGGCCTCGTCCTCGACCGCCATGCGCACGGAGCGCTCGAGGCCCTGGCCCTCCCCGCCCATGTCCCCGGTCATCGGCGCGGCGACGACGAGCCGCGCCGGGCCGCCTCCGTCGGGCGAGCAGGCGCACGCGAGGGCCATGACGGCGACGAGGACCGTTCGTCGGGGCATGTCCTCAGTGTACGAAAAAGTTATCATCAGTGCGTGATACAGCTCATCGAAGGCGCGTACGCCTGGTCGGCGTTCAACGCGGAGAAGAAGTTCAACTTCAACGGCCACATCCTGCGCACGTCCGAGGGCACGGTCATCGTCGACCCCGTGGCGTTCTCGCCCGACGACCTCTCGTATCTCGAGGCCGCGGGCCTCAAGCCCGACGCGCTCGTGATCACCAATCGGAATCATGTCCGCGAACGCGAGTCCGTCCTCCGGCGCTGGAAGATCCCGACCGTGCTTCATGAGCTCGAGGTCCCGGAGGCCGGCGTCTCCCCCGACAAGACGGTCAAGGACGGCGACAAGGTCCACGGTCTCGTGTGCGTCCACCTTCCGGGCAAGTCTCCGGGGGAGATCGCGCTGTACTGGCCGGAGCGGCGGCTTTTCCTCCTCGGCGACGCCCTGATCGCGCCGGGAGGCAGGCTCAGGACCGTCCCGCCCGAGAAGCAGGACGACCCCGCGGCGCTCAAGCGCTCCCTCGCGCTCCTGCGGACCTACGACTTCGACCACCTCCTCGTCGGCGACGGCGATCCCGTGCTCGGCGACGCCAAGACCGCCGTCGTCGCCTTCCTGAACCAGGGCGCATGAGGCGCTTCTCCTGCCGGATCTACGGCGTGCTGCGCGAGGGCGACAAGGTCCTGCTCACGCGGTCGCGCTTCGGAGACAGCACCTTCATCAACTTCCCCGGCGGCGGCGTGGAGATCGAGGAGGCGCCCGGGGACGCCCTGCGCCGCGAGTTCCTCGAGGAGACCGGCCTCGCGATCCGCCTCGTGCGCACCTTGTACGCCAACCAGGAGGCGCACCTCTCCACGGCGGCGCCGATCCAGATCGTGTCGGTGTACTGGCTGGTCGAGCGGGTCTCGGGGGAGCTGCGGCTGACCGGCAACGGGGAGGACGTGCTCGAGCTGTTCTGGCGGGACCTGACGGACCTGCCCCTCAAGGAGATGTTCCCGGCCGAGGTGGAGTTTTCGCGCCGTCTTCCCGCGCTCCTGGCCTGAGGGCTTCGCCCTTGAATTCCGCGCGGTCCGGGGCTATCCTTCCGTCGTGAAGGCTTCGATCACGGCTCTCGCGCTGTTCTGCGCGCTCCCCGCCGCCGCCGGCCCCGCCGGTCCGGTCGACGCGCACGCCGCTCCGGCCACGAGCTATTCGGGGGCCTATCTCGGGATGGTGTCCCGGTCCCTGTCCGCCGACCCGCTCTTCGGCTCGCGCCTGCTCGATTCGTTCGACCTGCATCTGCGCTCCGTGACGGCGATGACGGCTCCGCGCGCGGTGGCCGATTATCTGGAGGTCGCGGTGGTCGGCGCGGGGGTGAGCTCGCCGGCGGCGCTGCGGGCCTCTCTCGGCCGGGAGCCGATGGAGCCTCAGCGCGCGGCGGCGCTTCTGCTCGCCCACGCGCTCGCGCGGCCCGAGCAGTTCCGCGAGGTGCTCGACGGCCTGGAGGCGAGCAAGGCGGGGCTCGGAAAGCACACGGCCAAGCTCCTGCGCGAGGCGAACGGCCGCGGGGACCGGGGCCTGATCGCCGCCCTGCGGGCGCGGGGGGAGGTCAAGCCGAGGGGGCCGGAATCGACGTACGACCGCTTCGGCCAGCTCGACCGGATGTTCGACGGCGGCGGCTCGGACGGGCGCGACACGGTCTCGATCTCCGGCCCGGTGGCCGTCCCGGCCGGCTTCGACGGCTACGGCCCGGACGGCCGGCCCCGGCGCTCCGGGCTCGGCCCCACGCGCGAGTAGTTGAGAGAGCCGCGCCAATCTGGTAGAATCTGGCTCACGGGCCTTTAGCTCAGCTGGGAGAGCGCCTGCATGGCATGCAGGAGGTCAGCGGTTCGATCCCGCTAAGGTCCACCACTCGCCCCCTGCGATTTTCAGGGCGGCCGTCGAGACGGCAACGACGGGGGCGAGTGGTTTCTTTTTTTAGCGCGGAAATGTCTATACTCGACTGGTGAGCGAAGAGCGCCGCCCAGGCCGGAAGACCTCGACGCCCGCGCCGGCGAGGCGGCTCGCCGCGGGCGCTCTCCTGGCGGCCGCCACCGCGCTCGCGCTCGTCATGATGGAGGGCGCCGCGTTCGTCTTCAACGCCGCGTCCGGCGGCCAGACGCTCCCGTTTCTCGTCGACGGCGAGATGCTGCGCGGCCGGCCGGAGGGGAGAAGCCTCGGCTACCTGGACCCGCTGCTGGGCGCCGTTCACGATCCCTCCGAGCTGGCGACGCACGGCCACCGGATTTTCCACGGCTTCGAGGTCCACGGCGACCCCGACGACCGGAGGGCCCTTCGGATTGTCGCGCTGGGGGGCTCGACGACCGAGGCGTTCGCCGGGGACTGGCCCAAGGCCCTCTATGAGGAGTGCCGGAGGAGGAATATCCCGGTCGTCCTGTTCAACGGCGGGGTCTCCGGCCACGGCTCCGCCCAGGAGCTGCTCAAGCTCCTGCGCGACGGCCTCCTGCTGCGCCCGGACGTGGTCGTCTCCTATGACGGCGTCAACGACCGGGGCTCCGAATCCGGCGGGGGGGATCGGCGCCGCCGGCTGGCTCATCCCGTCCACTCCCGGGTCTTCACGCGGCTCCTGGGGGAGGGAGCCTCCCCTTTTCTGCCCAACGCCGTCCTCCTTCTGCGCCGCGCCTTTTTCTCCGGAAGCTCCGTCCAGGGGATCGAGTGGGGCGTGCCGGACGGCCTGACGCCGGCGGCGGAGTGGCTGCTGAACGTCCGCGCGATGAACGCCCTCGCTTCCGAGTTCGGATTTCATTACGTCGGGTTCCTCCAGCCGGCCTTCGGCGTGGGGGGCCGCCGCCCGTCCCGCGAGGCGGAGGCCCGGCTGAACGTCCCCGACGGAGTGCGCCGCAGCCTCGACGCCTTTTACGGCGAGGCGTCCCGCCTCGTGCCCTCCCGGAGGTATCTCGTCGACTTCACGGGCGTGCTCGGGGGCCGCGACGAACACTACCGCGATTTCTGCCACCTCGACGAGGACGGCAACCGCCTCGTGGGCCGGGCCGTGTTCCGCGAGCTCGAATCGCGCCGCTGGCTGGAGCGCTGACCCCCGCGTTCACCGGACGTTCACATTTTGTTGGGTCGCGCTCGTTCGGCGGAAAGGCTATATCCTTGATGAGAGGTGAGACATCATGGATGAGCTTCGACTGGTGCAGCTGACGAAGGAGATGGTCGCGGAGGAGTTGCGTTTATTAGGGGATCCGTGCGCCGCCGCCGCCGCCGTCGTGCGCAAGACGCTGATGGCCGCTTTGCAGGGCGCCGCCCCCGGCGACACGCCGCCGGCGCGCGTGATCGAGGACGCGGTGAAGGGGGCGATGACGGCGCTGCTCCTCGCCGACCACAGCATGACCCGGGGCGCGATCCTCATCCTCGAGGCCGTGATGGACACCGCCTCCAAGCGCGACCTCGACCCGACGGACAGCATGCGCGCGGCGCTGAAGGGGCTGGCCGATCTGCGTCGCTTCGTGGACCCCTCGCGCATCGACGACATCCGTCTCGAGATCGAGGCCCATTACATGGGCGCGGGCGAGGTGTTCATGGAGTACCTGCGGGGCGTCTCGGTCCCCAAGCGCTGACGGCGCCGCGGTTGCGGCCCCGGCGGGGGGTCTGCTACGATGGGGCGTGCTCACGGCACTCCTCGTGATGACCGCGCTGCCCCTCGCCGACCCGCTGATCGACCTTCAGGCCTTGATTCCGGACGCGGTACTGGACATCCGCTACGCGACCAAGGAGAACCTGACGGGGAGGCCGCTGTACCCGTTCGCGGCCGCCTTTTTGCGCCGCTCGGCCGCGGAGAAGCTCGCGAAGGCCGCGGCCGGTCTGCGCGCGAAGGGCCTGCGCCTCGTGATCTACGACGCGTACCGGCCCTTGTCCGTCCAGGCGGCCTTGTGGCGCGCCAAGCCGGACGCGCGCTTCGTCGCGAACCCCGCGAAGGGGTCCTCTCATAACCGCGCCGGCGCGATCGACGCCGCCCTCGCGGACGCGTCGGGCAAGGCCCTTCCGATGCCGTCCGCGTTCGACGACTTCGGCCCATTCGCGCGCCACGGCGCCGCGGGGGTTCCGGCGGAGGCCCGCCGCAACGCGGAGACGCTCAAGGCCGCCCTCGAGGCCGCCGGCTTCGTCTCCCTCGCCGACGAGTGGTGGCATTACCGCGACCGCGACGCGCTCGAGTGGCCCCTGCTGGACATTCCGTTTGAACAGGTGACCCGATGAAAGCCCTGAAAGCCTTGCTCATGTTCGCGGTCGTGCTCGGCGTGATCGTCGCCGGGGCGGTGTCCCTGTGGCTCGGGCGCGGGGTCAAGCTCGCGGTGGAGCGCTACGGCCCCGGCCTCGTCGGCGCGCCCGTCTCGGTCGGCGCGGTGATCCTGACGCCCTGGTCGGGCCGCGGCGCCATCAAGGACCTGGTCATCGGCAACCCTCCCGGCTTCAAGGGCGCGCGCGCCGTCAGCGTCGGCTCGGTCGAGGTCAAGCTCCGCCTGTCCTCGCTCGCCGGCGACACCATCGTCGTCGACAGCGTCGTGGTGCGCGAGCCGGAGATCGTCTACGAGCTGGGCGCCGGGGGGAGCAACCTGGCCCGGCTCCAGCGCAACGCCGAGGCGGCCAAGCCCAAGGAGCGGAGCGATCCGGGCGAGGGCGCCCCGACGAAGTCCCTGCTCATCAAGGACCTGGTCGTGACCGGCGGGAAGGTCGGCCTGGCGGCGTCCGCGCTGGGCGGCAAGGACGCGACGATCGCCCTGCCGGGAATCCACCTCACCGACCTCGGCGGCAAGGGCCGCTCGCCGGCCCAGGCCGTGTCCCAGGTGCTCTCCGCGCTGTCCGCCTCCGCCGCCAAGGCGGCCGCCTCCGTCCCGGTCTCCTCCATCATCGACAAGCTCGGCGGCCTTCTCAAGGGGGTCCGATGACCGCGCGCACGCCCTCCGCCGTCGAGGCCACCGCCGCCGAGTTCGCCGCGAAGGCCGCGGCCGCCCGCCGCGCCGCCGAGACGTGGCGCCGGACCACGGTCGAGCAGAGGGTCAAGGTCCTGCGCGCCCTCTGGAAGTCGGTCTCCGCCCGCCGCGAGGAGATCCGCGCCGTGGTGCACGAGGAGACGGGCAAGCCTCTCGTCGAGGTCGACCTGATGGAGCTCGGCGCCGCGGGCCTGCTCGTGGATTGGATGACGTCGGCCGCGCCCCGGGTCCTGGGCGACAAGGCCGCGGGCAAGCCCTGGTCCCTCCTGAACAAGCGCGTCTACGAGAGGCGGGTGCCCCGCGGCGTCGTCGGCCTGATCACGCCCTGGAACATGCCGTTTTTGATCCCCTTCGGGGACGCCTTCGCCGCGATGCTCGCGGGCAACGCCGTCCTGCTCAAGCCCTCGGAATGGACGACGAAGACCGCGCTGTGGCTCGAGGCGGCGGTCGAGGGGACCTCTTTGCTGCCCGCCGGGCTGCTGTCGGTCGTGCCCGGCGGCGCCGCCGCCGGAGAGGCCGTCGTCGACGCCTCCGACATGACGGTGTTCACCGGCTCGACGAAGACCGGCCGCGCGGTGGCCGTGCGCGCCGCGGGCCAGCTCAAGCCGGCGATCCTCGAGCTCGGGGGCAAGCACGCGATGATCGTGCTCGCCGACGCCGCCCTGGAGCGGGCCGCCGCGGCGGCCGTGTGGGCCGCCTGCGCCAACGCGGGCCAGGTCTGCGTCGGCGTCGAGCGCGTCTTCGTCGAGGCCGACGCCTACGACCGCTTCGTCGAGAAGGTCCGGCCGCGCATGGCGGCCCTGCGCCAGAGGCTCGACGGGCGCGACTGCGACCTCGGGCGCCTCGTGTTCCCGCCGCTGCTCGACCGCATCCAGGAGCAGCTCGAGGACGCCCGCAAGAAGGGCGCGCGCGTGATCGGGGGCGACGTGCTCGACCGGGACAACCTCCTGATGGCCCCCGCCCTCGTGCTCGACGCGCGCATGGACATGCGGGTGATGACCGAGGAATGCTTCGGCCCCGTGCTCCCGGTCATGAAGGTCTCCCGCGGCGAGGAGGCCGTCGCGCTGGCCAACGCCGGCCCCGAGGGCCTCGCGGGCAGCGTCTGGACGACGGACCTCGATAAAGGCGAGCGTCTCGCGGCGGCGCTGGAGGTGGGCCTGGCCGGAGTGAACGAGCCCTCGTCGCATTACGCCTTCGGGGCCCTTCCGTTCGGGGGCATGAAGCAGAGCGGCATGGGACGGCGCCACGGGGAAGAAGGCCTCCTGGCCTTCACCCAGGCGCAGTCGGTCGTCGTGCACGAGTGGCCGGACGCGACCCCGGACCCGTGGTGGTTCCCGTACGACGAACGGAAAGCGGGATTCCTCCGTAAGTTGATGGGACTTCCGTGAGATTGGGCGTCCATGCCTCGATCAGAAGGGGCTACGACGCCGCGCTGAACGAAGCTTTGGCGCTCGGCTGTGAGTCATTACAAATATTGCCGTACCGCCGGCATCATCACCCGTCAGATGAAGAGTTATCTTCGTTCAACGCCGCGCGCAGCGCGGCGAAGCTCCAACTGATCGTTCACTCCCGATATGTCCCGTGCTTGGCGTCGTCGGACTTCGTCCGACGAAACAGATCAATCAAGCATCTCGCGGACGAGCTCCTTCTGACGACCGCTTTGGGAGGAGAGGCGTATGTGATTCACGGCGGAGCCTATTCGGTGGATTCTTCCCTGGAGACGGGCGTCAAATTATTCGCGCAGTCCGTCATAATGGCCGTCGAACAGAGCGCCTGTCGTACGCCGCTGCTGTTGGAAAACGTCCCCGGCGGAGGCCGCCGCATGGGCGGCTCCCTCGAGGATCTGGCGCGTCTTCACGACGCGCTCAAGCCGCGCCTCCCTGCGGTCGGCGTTTGCTTAGACACGGCCCACGCCTACGCGGCCGGCTACGACTGCTCCTCCGTCGAGGGCGCCCTCAAGTTCGTCTCCCGCGCGCACCGCCTCCTCGGCTTCGATTCCATCAAGGCCTTCCACCTCAACGACACGAGGGCGTTGTTGTCCTCCCACCGGGAGCACCACGAGCACTGGGGACGGGGCCGTCTCGGGAGCGAAGGCCTGAAGGCGTTGCTCGACCGCGAGGAGTTCTCGTCGCTCCCGGGAATCCTCGAGCTGCCCCTCGGCGGCCGCGAGGACGACCGCGGGAGCCTGGAGTTCGTCCGGAGGCTGTCGGCCTAGGCCGTGATGCGCAGGCCTTCGCGGCCGAGCACGACCTTCAGCTTGTAGCCGCGCTCGTCGACGCGCGCCTGGGCTTCCTTGCCCATCTGGTCGAGCACCGCGTCGGCGTAGCTGTCGTCCTGGTGGACGAGCACGAGCGCCTTGACGAGGTTCTTGCCGGCGAAATCGACCGCCGCGAGGAAGCTCGAGTGCCCGGTGTTGCGGTTCTTCTTGTAGTCCTCGGCGGTGTAGCGGCCGTCGTGAAACAGGAGATCCGCGCCGCGGCACACCGCGCCGATCTTCTCGTCGTAGTCCTGCAGCGCGGTCGCGTACTCGCCGTACAGCTCGCTGTCGGGGCAATAGACGATCTTGCGGCCCTCGGTCTGGAGCACGAAAGCGAGCGTGGTGCCGGGGTGGTTCGCGTAGAAGACCGAGAGCCGCACGCCGGGCAGGATCTCGTAGGTCTGCTCGAGCAGCTCGTAGAGCTCGATCTTGGCGGGGGGCATCTTGTCGCCGAAGCCGGGCTCGAACGCGGCCTCGACCGCCTTTTCGAAGGGCTTGTCGGCCTCGGAGGCGCCGCTGATGTGGAGCGTGTAGTCCTTGTCGTGCGCGCAGGGGAACCCCGCGAGGCCCTCGACGTGGTCGTGGTGGAAATGGGACAGGAACAGCCAGATCTCCTTGTGCTTGCCCGACTTCATGAGCTCGTTGCCGAGGAGGCTGATGCCGGAGCCGGCGTCGAAGACGAAAATATGGGAGGGCGTCTCGACGGAAACGCACGAGGTGTGCTTGCCGTAGCGGGTCACCACCGGCGACACGGCCGAGGAGGTCGAGCGGCAGCCCCAGACGGCGGCCTTGAGCTCGACGCGGGCGATCGGAGCGGGGGCCGAGGGGGGGCGGGCCGTTTTCTTCGGGTCCACGCCCTGCTTCTTCATGATCTCGTTGACCTTCTGGGCGAACAGCTCGACGTCGTAGGGCTTCTCGATGAAGGCCTCGGCGCCGTACTGCGCCGCCCGCTGCTTCTCGGCCTCGAACGATTTTCCGGAGACGACGATCGCGCGGATCGGCTCGGTCTCGGGGTCGGATTTGAGGCGGTGGAGCAAGGTCAGGCCGTCGAGGCCGGGCATCAGGATGTCGAGGATGACGAGGGCGGGCTTCTCGGCCTTGATGATGTCCTGGGCCTTCAGGCTGTCCTGGATCAGGCGGGAGGAGTAGCCGGCGTCGTTGAGCAGCTCGAGTGTGAGTCCGCCCACGAGGGGGTCGTCGTCCACGATGATGATTTGAGCGCCCATTGGTGCCGGTATTCTATAATAATCGCACCCATGCGCATCATCGCCGGCGAAAGTCGCGGACGTGCCCTCAAGAGCGTGCCGAAGGAAATGATGGTCAAACCCATCTCGGCGCGAATCAAGAAATCGGTGTTCGACATCCTGCGCCCGCGCCTCGGCGGCGCGCGCGTGCTGGACCTGTACGCCGGGACGGGCGCCGTCGGCATCGAGGCCCTCTCCCGGGGCGCCGCCTCGGCGTTCTTCGTCGACGCCGACAAGCGCTGCGTCGCCGTCATCGAGGAGAATCTCAAGAGGCTGAACCTCTCGGCGAAGGGCCGGGCCTGCTACGGCGACATCCTCCAGGATCTGTCCTGGATTTCCTTCCGCGCGGGCGTTTCCGAGTTCGACATCATCTACATGGGGCCCCCGTACCGGACGGAGGACAACAAGATGCTGGCCTACTCCACGCCGACCTTGGCGCGCGTGGCCGAGGCGAACCTTCTCGCGCCGGGCGGCGTGGCCCTCCTGCAGCGCTACAAGAAAGAGAAGGTGGAGCTCCCGGCGGGCTACGAGAAGTTCCGCGAGGAAAGGTACGGGGACACGGACGTGGAATTTATCCGCCGCGCCGCGCCCGCCGTCTAGCTTGGAGATCTCCTACACCCGTTACCGCATCTACCGGGAGTGTCCCTGGAAGTACAAGCTGCTCTTCGTCGACGGCCGCAAGATCCCGCTGGTCCCGAAGTCCTCCTTCGGCCTGTCCCTGCACCGCGCCCTCGAGGCCTGGCTCGAGAGCGGCGAGGTCTCTCTCGAGTCACTGCTCTCTTGCCTGCGCTCCCGCTGGCTGACGATGGGCTACCCGGACGAGGACGCCGAGGCGCGCTGGTTCGCGAAGGCCGAGCGCGCGCTGACCCGCTTCCACGGGGAGGAGGAGTCCCGCCGCGCCCGGACGGTCGCCGTGGAGAAGGAGTTCGTGTGGCCCTCCGGGGTCCACCTGGTGCGGGGCATGATCGACCGCATCGACCAGGGCCCCGACGGCGCCTACGAGCTCATCGACTACAAGACCGGC
>JAMPYD010000040.1 GCA_023700845.1 Elusimicrobiota bacterium
GCGGTAGTTCGACTCGCCGGTCTTGGGGGAATCGGGGCCGAAGCCGAAGAAGCGCTGGCCCGCGTCGACGTTGTACTGAAGACGGGCGTAGACGTCGAAGTCGGTGCCGAGGATGCTGCCGTCCTCGTACTCGCCGAGCGCCTCGCGCTCGAATTTTGAGTAGGAGGCGCGCGCGATGAAGGTCGCGTCCTCCTGCGGGTAGTAGTAGAAGCGGTAGGTGGGGATGACCTGGAAGTTCTTGTTGTAGGTCAGCGACGGCGCGTGGATCTGCTGGATGCGGTCGTCGGTCTCGCCCTGCAGGACCCAGATCGGCATGACGCCGATCGTGATGCCGCGGTTGGGGTCCGTGTCCATGATCGGCAGGCGGATGAACATGCCGCGGCGCAGCGGCTTGATCATCCAGCGGATGATGCGGGGGGTCTCGTCCTGCCTGGGGGCCTGCTGGACGGCGACGGGGAAGTCCCGCTCCGGGGCGACCTCCCCGGACTCGCCGTCGCCGCCGCCGCGTCCCGGATTGGGATTGGCCACGGCGGGGGCGGCGGGGCGCCTTCTCCGCTTTTTGGCGGGGACTGCGTCCGCCGCGCCGGCGCCGACGGCGGCGCAGGCGAGCAGGAGGGCGAGAGCGATCTGTCCGGATTTCACCGCGCGGATTTTATCATTTACGCCGGTCGGGATAACCGGGACAGGCTCCAGCGCGCCTGCTCGGCGAGCACGGGGTCGGCGTCCGAGGCGTACTGCTCGAGGATCTGGCGGTAGCGCTCGAGCCGGGAGTTGCCCATCGCGAGCAGGGCGTTGCGCGTCAGGCGCTTGCGCACGGCGCGCGCGACCGGCAGGCCCTTCAGGCGGGCGCGCAGGCCGGCCGAGGCGGGGCCGGCGAGCTCCTCGAGCGGGAGCTCGGTCGCGATCTTCGGCGGGGGCAGCGCGCGCGCGGGCTTCTCGAAGCGGTTCCAGGGGCAGACCTCCTGGCAGACGTCGCAGCCGTACACCCAGTCGCCGATCTTCTCTCGGTACGCCTCGGGGATCGTCCCCTTGGACTCGATCGTAAAGTAGGAGATGCACTTCGAGGCGTCGAGCACGCGCGCCTGCGGGAAGGCGTCCGTCGGGCAGGCGTCGAGGCATTTGGTGCAGGAGCCGCAATGGTCGGGAGCCGGCGAGTCGCCGGGGAGGTCGATGTTCATCGCGAGCCCGGCGATCAGGAAGTAGGAGCCGAGGTCGGCGCCGAGCAGCATCGCGTTCTTGCCCTGCCAGCCGAGGCCGGCGGCGCTCGCGTAGGAGCGCTCGAGGATCGGGCTCATGTCGCAGAAGGCGACCCCGCGGGCGCCGGGGACGGAGGCGGACAGCCAGTCGCGGACCTCGTTCATGCGGCCGCGCAGGAGGTCATGGTAATCCCTGCGGGCGGCGTAACGCGCGACGCGGCCGTGGCCTTCCTTGGAGGCGTGCGGGGCGCCGGGCTCGCCGTAGGAGAAGGCGCACATGAGGACGGACCTCGCGTCCTTCATCCACGCGCGGATGTCGCGGCGGGAGCCCTCGTTGCGCGCCATGTACTCCATCTCGCCGTGCATGCCGGCGGCGAGCCAGGCGTCGTACGCGGGGCCGCCCCGGGACGGGAGCGCGGCGGTGATGCCGGCGAGCTCGGCGCCGGCCGCGCGCGCGCGCTTCTTGAGCTCCGCCGCGATGTCGGCCGCGTTCAGGGGGTGCGGGTGACCTTGAGGATTTTGAACGTGCGCGGGCCGTTGGGGAGCTGGATCTCGACCGTCTCCTTGGACTTCTTGCCGAGCAGGCCGGCGCCGAGAGGCGACTGGACGGAGATCTTGCCCTCGTTCGGGTCGGACTCGTCCTCGCCGACCAAGGTGTACTCGCACTTGTCCCCGTCCGTGTCTTCGAGCTCGACGGTCGTGCCGATCGCGACGGTGTCCTTGGGGATGTTCATCTCCTCGATGATCTTGGCGCTCTGGAGCTTGTCCTGGATCTGGCCGATGCGGCCCATGACCTCGCCCATCTTCTCCTTGGCGGAGTGGTACTCGGCGTTCTCCTTGAGGTCGCCCTTCTCCCGGGCCTCGCCGATGTCGAGGGAGAGCTGGGTTTTCTGCTTCATGAGCGCCTTGAGGTCCTCCTGCAGCTTGAGGTGTCCGGCGCGGGTCAAATAGGTTTCGGCCATTGGGTCTCCAAAGGGGGGATGTGTAATTATACGAAATTGCCCGCCCGACGGGCGCGGGAAAGGGCGGTCATCGCGGCCTTCAGGACCGCCCCGGCTCCGACGGGGCGGCCGGCGAGCGCGCGCAGGCTCACGGAGCGCGCCAGCGGCGGCGCGTTGTCGACGTTGACGCCGAAGCCGACGATGAGCCAGTCGAGCCGGCCGCCGCTTCCCGACGCCTCGCACAGGATCCCGGCGATCTTTCGTCCCTTGCCGTCGGCGCAGAGCGCGTAGACGTCGTTCGGCGGCTTCACGCTCGTCGACGCGCCGAACTCGCGAAGGGCCGCGGCCAGCGCCTCCCCGCAGGCGAGCGAGAGCTCGGCGAGCCGCTCGGGCGGAAACTTCGGGCGCAGCAGCCAGGAGGCGTACAGGCCGCCCGGCGCGGAGCGCCAGCGGCGACCCAGGCGCCCTTTACCGGCGGTCTGCGAGAGCGCCCACACCAAGGTCCCGTCGGGGGCGCCTTCTTCGGCGAGGCGGCGCGCCTCGCTCTGCGTCGAATCGACGCGCTCCAGGCGCACGAGCTTCCGGACTCCGGCGAGCTTCATTGCAGGTCGAGGCCGAGGTCGAGGGCGGGCGCGCTGTGCGTCAGGCGTCCGATCGAGATGCGGTCAGGCCCCAGCTTCGCCAGCGCCCGCACCTCGGAAAGGCCGACGCCGCCCGACACCTCGATCTTCACGCGCGGGGCCAGGGACCGGATGCGGCGGATCTCCCGGCGCAGGCGCGCTCCCCGCATGTTGTCGAGGAGGATCACATCGGGCCTCAACGCCAGCGCCCGCGTCACCTGCGCCGGGGCGTCGCACTCGACGATCAGCGGCATTCTCGGGAACGCGCGGCGCAGGCGCTTCGCTCCTTCCTCGAGGCCGCCGCCGAGATAATGGTTGTCCTTGACCATCGCCGCGTCGTACAGGCCTTGGCGGTGGTTCAGCCCGCCGCCGCAGGCGACCGCGTATTTGTCGAGCGCCCGCCACCCGGGCAAGGTCTTGCGCGTGTCGAGGATGCGCGCGCGGGTGCCCCGGACCCGGTCGACGAAGAGCCGGGTCATGGAGGCGACGCCGGACATGCGCTGAAGGAAATTGAGCGCCGTGCGCTCGGCGGTGAGCAGGCCGCGGCCGCCCTTCACCGTCATGACCGCCCGGCCGGGGCGCACGCGCGCGCCGTCGCGGGCGAGCATGGTCACGCGGCAGCGGGGCTCGCAGGCCTTGAAGGCGGCGGCCGCGACCTCCAGGCCGCAGACGACGCCCGCCTCGCGGCTGACGACGCGGACGGAGAAGCGGGTGCCTTCGGGCACGAAGAAGCGCGTCGTGACGTCGCCGGCGCGGCCCAGGTCCTCGGCGAGCGCGGCGCGCAGCAGCGTCCGCCAGGCCGACGGAGGCAGGCGCCTCATTCCTCGCGCCTCTTTTGGCCGGGGCGCTCGGGATGGACGGCGCCCGCCGAGAGGACTACCTGGATGCCCTGCTGGACGCTCAGGTGGCTCGGGATGACGTTCTCGGCCGGGACGAAGATCACGTCGCCGATGTAGACGTGGTTCGTGGGGATGTACACCGCCGTCAGCTTCTTGTGGGAGCCGTCCGGCAGGTCGAGGACCGTTTCGCCGGTGGCGAAGCCCATGCTGTAGACGCCGGGGCGGGGGAACTCGACCATGACGACGCTCTTAAAGGAAGCCTTGTTCGCGGGCGAGAAGGCCTCGGTCATCTGCTTGATCGTGCCGTAGACCCATTTGAACACGGGTATGCGCGCGAGGAAGTCCTCGGCGAGCACGAGCAGGCGCTCGCCGACGACGTGCGAGGCGAGCACGCCGGCGCCGAGGATGAGGAGGAGCGCCGCGATGAGGCCGAGGCCGGGCACGCGGAAGCCCAGCGCGGCGTCGAGCACGGGCGCCAGGGTCAGGTCCACCGTGCTGACGAAGGTCCACACGACGAGCACGGAGAGGCCGATCGGGATCAAGGTGAAGAAGCCCGAGATGAAATACCGCCTCAGCCGCGCCTGGATTTTCTGTCTCAACCGCCCTATGGTATCATACCGCCCGTTCGCGGGAGGAGCGATGCAGAAATACAAGAAGGAATGGGTCGTCTCTCTCGGCCTGCTGCTGCTCGCGGCCGCCGCCGGCCTCGTGTTCGGAGCGTACCCCGCGGCCGCGCCGGAGGGGGCCAAGCCGATCGTGCCCGGAGACGTGGCCTGGATGCTCACCGCCACCGCGCTCGTCCTGCTGATGACCCCCGGCCTTTCGTTCTTCTACGGCGGCATGGTCCAGCGCAAGAACGTGATCTCGACGATGCTCCAGAGCTTCATCGCGATGGGCGTGGTCAGCGTCCTCTGGGTCGTCGTCGGCTTCAGCCTGTCCTTCGGCGACTCGGTCGGCGGCTTCGTCGGAAACCCGCTCACCTATTTCATGTTCCGCGGCGTCGGCGGCGCGACGCACCCCGACCTGGCGCCCACGATCCCGCTGGCGCTCTTCGCCCTCTTCCAGCTCAAGTTCGCGATCATCACGCCCGCCCTGATCACCGGCTCGTTCGCCGAGCGCGTGCGCTTCATGAGCTACCTGATCTTCATCGTCCTCTTCACCGTCCTCATCTACTGCCCGGTCGCGCACTGGACCTGGCATCCGAACGGCTTCCTGCGGCAGTGGGGCGTGCTCGACTTCGCCGGCGGCACGGTCGTGCACATGACCGCGGGCTTCGCGGCGCTCGCGGGCGCGATGTTCCTGGGGCCGCGCAAGCAGCACGCCCCGGGGGCGAGCCACGTGCCCGCGAACATCCCGTTCGTCCTGCTCGGCACGGGCATGCTGTGGTTCGGCTGGTTCGGCTTCAACGCGGGCTCCGCCTTGGCCGCCAACGAGACGGCCGTGCTCGCGTTCATGACCACGAACACCGCGTCGGCCTCCGCGATGCTGGCCTGGGTGCTGTTCGACGCGGTGCGCGGGCGCCGGCCGTCGGCGCTCGGCGCCTCGGTCGGCGCGGTCGTCGGCCTCGTCGCGATCACGCCCGCCGCCGGCTACGTCAGCGTCGGGCAGAGCCTCGCGATCGGCGCGATCGCGAGCATCGTCAGCAACATGGCCGTGCACCGCAAGGCCCGCACGAACCTCGACGACACCCTCGACGTGTTCCCGTGCCACGGCGTCGGCGGCATCGTCGGCATGATCGCGACGGGCGCGCTCGCCGACAAGGTCGGCCTCATCCACGGCGATCCCACGATCTTCCTGCGCCACCTGGCCTCGATCCTCGTCGTCGGGGTCTATTCCTTCGGCGGCTCCTGGCTCATCTACAAGGCCTGCGACGCCGCGATCACGCTGCGCGTCCGCCCCGAGCAGGAAGACGCCGGGCTCGACGTCAGCCAGCACGCCGAAAGCTACACCGCCTGAACGGCGGAACGGCTCAACCACAAAGACACCAAGACACGAAGAAAAACGGAAGGAGGGTCAACGGCAACGCCGTTGCCATTCCACCCTTCTTCTTGCCTTGGTGTCTTGGTGGTTCATCCGTTCGTTTATTTGTCAACTTATATATTGACAGAAATCAGATAACCTGATAAAAGATGTTAGGTTTAGAACGGTCGCCGCACGGAGCCAGCATGATCGCCAAGCTTATGATGCCGTGGCTGTTCGTGGGCCGCAAGTCCGCCTGGACTCCGTTCGCGAAGGTGCGCCGGGAGGGCGCCGCGGCTAGCGCTTCTTCTTCGCGCGTCCGGCGGCGGGGCGGCTCGCGGACATGGATTTCAGCTCGAAGAGCTGATCTCTGAGGAGGACGGCGGCCTCGAAGTCGAGCGCGTCGGCGGCGGCGCGCATGCGCGTCTCGACCTCCGCGATGATCGTCGGCAGGTCCCTCGCCGTCAGCGGCTTCTCGGCGTCGCGCAGGAGCATCAGGCCCTCGCGCTTGGCGGTGCTCTGGAACTCCTCGAGCTGCTCGATCGCCTTCACGATCGTCTTCGGCTTGATGCCGTGCGTCTCGTTGTAGGCGAGCTGCTTCGTCCGGCGCCGGTCCATCTCGTCGAGCGCCCGCTTCATGGAGCCGGTGACCATGTCGGCGTAGAGGATGACCTGCCCGCCGACGTTGCGCGCCGCGCGGCCCGAGATCTGGATCAAGGTCGTTTCGCTGCGGAGGAAGCCCTCGTGATCGGCGCCCAGGATCGCGACGAGCGAGACCTCGGGCAGGTCGAGGCCCTCGCGCAATAGGTTGATGCCGACCAGGACGTCGAAGACCCCCGCCCGGAGGTCCTGCAGTATCTGGATGCGCTCGAGGGAGTCGATGTCGGAGTGGAGGTAGCGGACCTTGATCCCCTTGGTGGTCAGGAACGAGGCCAGGTCCTCGGCGGTGCGCTTGGTGAGCGTCGTGATCAGCGCGCGCTCCTTCTTCGCGGCGCGGTCGCGCAGGCGGACGATCAGGTCCTCGAGCTGCCCCTCCGACGGCCGGATGATCGTCTCCGGGTCGACGAGGCCCGTGGGCCGGACGACCATCTCGACGATCTCGCCGCGGGTCTTCTTCAGCTCGTACGGCCCGGGCGTGGCGGACACGAAGACGGTCTGTCCCGCGAGCTTCTCGAACTCCGCGAACTTGAGGGGGCGGTTGTCGAGCGCGGACGGCAGGCGCCAGCCGAAGTCGATGAGGGTCTGCTTGCGCGCGCGGTCGCCCTCGTACATGCCGCCGATCTGCGGGATCGCGACGTGCGACTCGTCGACGACGAGCAGGTAGTCCTTGGGGAAGAAGTCGATGAGGCAGTAGGGGCGCTCGCCCGCCGGCCGCCCGGAGAGATGCCGGGAGTAGTTCTCGATGCCGTGGCAAAAGCCCATCTCCCGCAGCATTTCCAGATCATATCTGGCTTTCTGCTCCAGGCGCTGGGCCTCGAGGAGCTTGCCCTGCGAGACGAACCACGCCTTGCGCTCGGCGAGCTCGGCCTCGATGGCGGCGATCGCGCGCTCGCGCTCGGGCCCTCCGGTGACGAAATGTTTGGCGGGATACACCCACTCGCGCTTCAGGTCCTTGATCTTCGTTCCCGTGAGCGGGTCGAACTCGATCAGCGAGGTCACGCCCTCGTCGCCGAGCGTGGCCCGGAGCGCCGTTTCCATGTAGGCGGGGAAGATGTCCACCACCCCGCCTTTGACGCGGAACTTTCCCCGCACGAACTCCATCTCGTTGCGCTCGTAATGCACCTCGACGAGCTGCTTGATCAGATCCTCCCGGGTTGTTTTCCAGCCGACCTCCAACGGCACCGTGCGGTTCTGGTAGGCGTCGGGCGAGCCGATGTTGTAGATGCAGGACACCGAGGCGACGACGAGCACGTCCTTGCGCGCGAGCAAGGAGCTCGTGCACTTCAGGCGAAGGCGGTCGATGCGGTCGTTGACCGAGGAATCCTTCTCGATGTAGGTGTCGCTCGAGGGGACGTAGGCCTCGGGCTGGTAGTAGTCGTAATATGAAATAAAAAATTCGACAGAATTTTCGGGGAAGAAGGACTTGAACTCGGAGTAGAGCTGGGCGGCGAGCACCTTGTTGGGGGAGAGCACCAAGGTCGGCCGGTTCAGGCGGGCGACGACGTTGGCCATCGCGAAGGTCTTGCCCGAGCCGGTGACGCCGAGCAAGGTCTGGGCCGGGGCGCCCTCCGCGATGCGGGCGACGAGCGTGGAGATCGCGTCGGGCTGGTCGCCGGCGGGCTTGAACGAGGAGCGGAGTCGGAACGAGGACACCGGCGCGCCTCAGCGCTCGCCGAGCGGGCCCCGGATCTTGACCGACGTGCGCTGCGGGTCGAGGACGTTGGCCTCGAGCCGGAAGCGCTCCGCGTCGCCGATCACCGCCAAGGTGGTGATGTCCATGGTCGCGGCAAGCTTCGCCCGCAGCTGGGCGCCGTCGGGCGACGAGGCGAGGAGGGTGTCGAGGTCGTTGGCGTAGGCCCCGTGGGCGCCGTGGTAGGCGACCTGCAGGTCGTACAGGCGCATCAGGCCGAGGTGGGACTGGTAGCGGATATCCGCGATCGCGCGGACGGGCTTGAGATAGACCTTCCAGCCGACGGCCGCGCCGGCGGCGCCGATCGTCAGGGCGAGCGCCGCGAAGAACAGGTTCCGGGGGTCGGTGACCCGGCTCTTCATCTTCGCGAGAAAGCTCGGCGATCCGTCGGTGTTGTCTTCCATGGGCAGATTCATTATGGAACGCGCGGGGGGTCCTGTCAAGCCTCGGGTAAAGAGGTAGAATCTCCCCGTGAGATCATTCGAGGATCTGAAGCTGAGCCCGCCGCTGGCCCGCGCGATCGCGGAATTGGGCTACAGCGCCCCGACCGAGATACAGCAGCAGGCGCTGCCGATCCTCCTCGGCGCCCCCACCGACTTCATCGGACAGGCCGCCACCGGCACGGGCAAGACCGCGGCCTTCGGCATCCCGCTGCTCGAGCAGGTCGACCCCCACAAGAAGCACGTCCAGGGCCTGATTCTTTGTCCCACGAGAGAACTCGCTGTTCAGGTCTCGGGACAAATAAACTTATTTGGCAAGCACAAGGGCGTCAAGGCCGTCCCGATCTACGGCGGGGCGAGCTACGCCGCGCAGCTCGACGGCCTGAAGCACGGGGCGGCGATCGTCGTCGGCACCCCCGGCCGCATCATCGACCTCATCGACCGGGGCGCGCTCAAGCTCGCGGGCGTGAAGACCGTCGTCCTCGACGAGGCCGACGAGATGATCTCGATGGGCTTCAAGGAGGATTTGGAGAAAATCCTGAAGGCGACGCCGCGCGAGACCGGCCACATCTGGCTGTTCTCCGCGACGATGAGCCCGGGCGTGCGCCGCGTGGCCGACACGTACCTGCGCAAGCCCAGGCAGGTGCAGATCAACCGCGGCGAGATGCTGTCGACCACCGTCGAGCAGATCTACTACCTCGCCCGCGAGTCCGACAAGGTGGACCTGATCGTCAAGATCATCGAGTCCTCCGACGAGTTCTACGGCCTCGTGTTCTGCCAGACCAAGGCGCTGGTCATGGACGTCCAACAGGCCCTGACGGTGCGCGGCTACAAGGTGGACTCGCTGCACGGCGACAAGTCCCAGCACGACCGCGACCGCACGATGAACGCCTTCCGGGAGAAGAAGCTGAGCCTTCTCGTGTGCACCGACGTGGCCTCGCGCGGGCTCGACGTCAAGGAGCTCACGCACGTCATCAACTTCTCCATCCCTCGCGAGATGGACGTGTACGTCCACCGAATCGGACGCACGGCGCGCAGCGGCAAGTCGGGCCTGGCGATCAGCCTGGTCAGCCCGAGCAACCGGCACATGATCAGCCGCATCGAGCACATGACGAAGAGCCGGATGAAGGAGGGGAAGATCCCCACCCGGCAGGAAATCGGGGCGCGGAAGGTCGCCCGCATCCTGACCGCCTTTCAGGAGAAGGACAAGTACTTCCGCGCCGCCGAGTTCCTGGGCCCCGACTGGGAGCTGGCCACGGACGAGATGGATCTCAAGGAGATCATCGCCCGCTTCCTGTGCCTGCTCACGCCGGAGACCTTCGAGGACCCCAAGCCCGCCGCCCCGCTTCCTTCAATAGCGGCCAAGCCCCCGTCCCCCTACCACCGCAAGCCGGACCACAAAGGCCACTACAAGAAGCGCCCTCACTGAGCCGGCATGGCCGGGGCGGGCGCCGTCTCGACGCCGAGCGCCTTCATGACCTCGCTCGAGTCCTTGTACTCGACGTTGTTCTTGAGCTTCTTGTTGATGCAGGCCTTCTCCGGCTTGGCGAACTCGTCGGGCATCTCCTTCTTGCACGCCTCCTTGATCGCCTTGCCCTTCGCCGGATAGGTCACGTGCATCTCGAGGTGCTGCTTCAGCTTCGCCGTGTCGCTGAAAACGCAGGCTTTGTCGCCTTTCGCGAAAGCGCTCCCGGACGCCGCCAGCAGGCCGAGGCACAACACCGCTCCGATGGTCGTTTTCATTCGATCCCTCCTTGGATTGACGCCGAGCGAGGCTATCAAAGCGCCCCGCGGACGGCCATGCACGCCCGGTAAAGCTTTCTTGATAGAATGCCCGCGTGCGGATGAATCCTCTCGGCCGGTCCGGTCTTCAGGTGTCCGCGCTCTCGCTGGGCACGATGAACTTCGGCGCCGACTGGCACGGCATCGGCGCGATCGACGACCGGACCGCCTCCTCCCTGATCGATCTCGCGCTGGAGCGCGGCGTCAACCTCATCGACACCGCCGACATCTACGGCCGCGGGGCCGCCGAGGAGATGCTGGGGCGCCTGCTCAAAAAGCGGCGCGGCCGCGTCCTGATCGCGACCAAGGTTCTCGGCCAAATGGATCTCGCCGACGATTCGACCGGAGGCCTGTCCGCGCGCTGGATCAGGAAGGCGCTCGACGGCAGCCTCAAGCGGCTGCGGACCGACCATGTGGACCTGTACATGCCCCACGGCTGGGATTTCGGCGTTCCGCTCGAGGAAACCCTCGGGGCGCTCGAGGCGGCGGTCAAGGCCGGCAAGGTCCGCGTGCTCGGGTGCTCGAATTTTTCCGGCGAGCAGCTGGCCGCCGCGCGCGGGCGCTTCGCCTTCGACCAGGTCCAGTACAGCCTCGCCGCGCGCTTCC
>JAMPYD010000041.1 GCA_023700845.1 Elusimicrobiota bacterium
AGCGCCCCCGGCCCCGGCGCCCGGCGCGGCGGTTTTCCCCGCCGCCGCGGCCGCCCCGGCGGCGCCCGCGGCGGGAGGCGCGGCCCCCTCGGCCGGCGAGGCCCCGGCGCCGTCCCCGTCGCCGAAGCTCCGGGCCAGCTCCCCCATCCGGGACAGCAAAGAGGCCAGGCTCGGCGAGCGGCTGCGGCCGGCGCCGAGCTTTTCCGCGGCCAGGTCCTCGGCCGCGGCGAGACGGCGATCCTCCTCGGTGTACTCCCCGAACTCCTCGTCGTCCTCCGCGAGGATCTCATCCTGCACGGCGCTCCAGACCGCGTCGAGGTCCTCGGGCGGGACGTCCTGGCCCTTGCGATAGGAGCCGAGTCCGGCGTGGGGATTGCAGGACCCCGAAAGGCCGCTGCAGGACGCGGACCATTGGAAATCCCGGGCGCCCGCGGTCATGCCGATGTCCTTGAACGCCGCGGCGCGCAGCTCGGGGCGCGCGGCGAAATCGCGCTTGAGGTCCGCGAACTTCTCGCGCGGCAGGACCTCGAAAAAATCCGGACGCCGCGCCAGCGCGGCCGGCTCGGCGCTCAAGGCCTTCCGCAGCCGCTCGAGGTCCGCCGCCGAGGCCGGGGCGCCGTCCGCGCGCTGGATGGCGGCCTCCCCGCGCGGGCCGGCGCCGACCTTGAGCCCCTGGTCGCGGAATGTGGCCGCGTAGCCTGTGCGCGCCGCCAGCGCCAACTCCGGGACCGTGCGCGCGGCCCCCGGAGCGGGGGCGCTCGGCGGGCCTCCGGGCGCGGCAGCGGCCCGCGGCCCGGGGCCGCCGGCCCCGCCCGGGGGCGCGTCCTCCGCCGGGAAAAAGCTCCGCCGCATCGTGTCCGCCGCCCCGGCCGCGCGGCTCATCGTGCGCTCCCGCCGGGCGCCGGCGTCCCGGCGCATGACGTCGGCTTGCTCGGCGGTCGGCGGCGGACCGGACGAGGGGACGCCGCCGGAGACCTCCACGGGAACGGGCGCGGCCGCGGGCTCTCCGGGGGCGCGAGGGGTGGCGCCGGACGCTTCGACGTTCGCGTCCCCGTCCGCGACGCCGTTCGTGACGATCTCCTCTTTATCCTTATTATTCTTGTATTTTTTCTTTTCGAGGAGGTAGGGCTTGCAGTCCCCGGTTTTCTTGCAGGCGAGAAACATCTCCTTCAGCTTCATCGCCTCTTTCTCGCCCAGGGCCGCCCCCGGGGAGGCGTCGTTGAGCGTCTTCTCCGTCTCCCGGGGCCGCTCGTTGACGACCTGCGCCCGGGCCGCCGCGGACGTCAGGAGGATGACGGCGAGAAGCAGCGGTGGGCGCATGGAATGAGTTTAACGGCGGAACCGCCCCCTGTCAATCGCCGCCGGGGACCGGTTTCTCCTCGGGGGCCCGACGAGGAATCCTTGACCTACGAGGGGAAATCATGTTGAATTAAGCCTTACGCCGGGTAAAGCCCTTCGAGGCGCCGGCTTCCAGGAGATAAATCACCATGGCGAAGAAGGCGAACGCGGCGTTCATGAAGCCCCTCACCCCCAGCGACAAGCTCGCGGAGATCGTCGGAGCGAAGCCCCTCCCCCGCACCGAGGTCGTCAAGAAGCTCTGGGCCTACATCAAGAAGAACAACCTGCAGGACAAGAAGAACAAGCGCAACATCAACGCCGACGCGGCGCTGAAGGCCGTGTTCGCCGGCAAGGCGACGGTCAACATGTTCGAGATGACCAAGCTCGTCTCCAAGCACCTGAGCTAAGTCTTTGACCGCCCGGGGAACCCCGGGAAGTCGGAAGGCCCCCGCCCGAGCGGGGGCCTTCTTCGGTTTACGGATTTGATCAACTGGCGCCGGTGGGCGAAAAAAATCTCGGGGGTCTGGTGGCGCGTACGGGATTTGAACCCGTGATCTTCGCCTTGAGAGGGCGACGTCCTAGGCCGCTAGACGAACGCGCCACCAGAACCCCGAGAACGGAAGGCACCCCATCTTACCACTTACGACGAGGCTGAGGCAACTGTCCGTCATCGCGGCCCTGGCGGCCCTGACCGCCTCCTGCACGACGCTGGAACGGGCCTTCGCCCCCGCCGCCAACCCCTGGCCCATCCCCCGGGAGAGCCGGGTGCGCCGCGACGGCCGCCTCCTGCGCGTCTACGGCGCTTCCCTTAAGAGCCGCGCGGAGGCCGAGGCGGACGCGAGGCGCTCCTTCGAGGCCTGGCTGTGGAGCCTCGACCTCGGCGACGACGTCCCCGAGCGCGAGGCCCTGATCGGCCGCATCGTGAACTCGAAGGCGGCCCTGCCGGTGCCGTCTCCGGTCCCGGAGAAATCCGGCTTCACCTCGATCATCGAGATCGACCTCCCCTCGCTGCAGAAGCAGATCGGCACCCACTATGAGTGAACGAGTCCCCCGAGAGCTTCTGTTCGGCAACCCCGAGAAGGCCTCTCCCAAGATCTCCCCGAACGGCAAGCTGTGGGCCTACCTCGCGCCCGACGAGGGCGTCCTCAACATCTGGGCCGGCCCCGAGGGCCGCGACGCCCGCCCGCTGACGGCCGACCGCGGCCGCGGAATCCGGGTCTTCTTCTGGGCCGAGGACGAGCGCTCGATCCTGTACGCGCAGGACCGCGACGGGGACGAGAACTGGCATCTGTACCAGACCGACGTCGAGAGCGGCGTCACCCGCGACCTGACTCCGTATCCGGGCGTTCAAGCCCAGATCGTCGCCACCGAGCCGCGCTTCCCCGACGAGGTCCTCGTCGCGCTCAACGACCGGGACCCCAAGCTGCACGACGTCTGGCGCCTGAACGTCAAGACCGGAGCGCGGACCCTGGAAGCGACGAACCCCGGCGACGCGATCGGCTGGCTGCCCGACCACGAGTTCAAGATCGGCCTCCACAAGGCGATGGGCCCCGACGGCGGCACGATCCTGCGCGTCAAGGACGGGGACGGCTGGCGCGACTTCCTGTCGTGCGGGCCCGACGATCAGCTCGGCGCCCACGGCTTCGCGCCCGACGGCGCGCACGTCTACGTCGAATCCTCCGTCGGCCGCGACACGACCGCCTTGCTCGAGGTCCCGCTGTCCGGCGGCCCGGCCAAGGTCCTCGCCGAGCACCCGGAGTCGGACCTCGGCGCGGTCCTCATCCATCCCCGCCGCTACCACGCCGAGGCCGCCTGCTTCGAGGTCGACCGCCTCACCTGGCGCGCGCTCGATCCGGCGGTGAAAATGGACATCACCGCGATGGCCGCCCTGCAGGGCGAGGTCACCGTCGTCTCGCGCAACGACGCGGACACGGTCTGGTACCTGCTCGTCAACAAGCCCGACAAGTCTCCCGCCTTCCTGCGCTGGAACCGCGTCGGCCGCGTCGCGACCCCGCTGTTCTCCACGCGCCCGCGGCTCGACGCCTACGCGCTCGCGCCGATGACGCCGGTCAAGTACGACGCGCGCGACGGGCGGGCCGTGCGCGGATACCTGACGACGCCGGCGGGAGCGGAGGCGAAGGGCCTTCCCCTCGTCCTGCTCGTCCACGGCGGCCCCTGGGTGCGCGATCACTGGGGCTTCCACCCCGAGGCGCAGTGGCTGGCGAGCCTCGGCTACGCCTGCCTCCAGCTCAACTACCGCGGCTCCGCCGGCTTCGGCAAGGCCCACCTGCACGCGGGCGACCGCGAGTGGGGCGCCAAGATGCAGGACGACCTCACCGACGGCGTGCGGTGGGCCGTCGAGCGGGGCGTCGCCAACCCCGCGCGCGTCGCGATCTACGGCGGCTCCTACGGCGGCTACGCCGCGCTCGCCGGGGCCGCCTTCACGCCCGGCGTTTACAGATGCGCGATCGACGTCGTGGGGCCCTCGAACCTGATCACCTTGATCAAGTCGATCCCTCCTTATTGGGAGCCCCTGAAACGGACCTTCGACCTTCGCGTCGGCTCCGTCGAGACCGAGGAAGAGTTCCTGAAGTCCCGCTCCCCTTTGTTTCATGTCGACAAGATCGACATCCCGCTCCTCATCGCCCAGGGCGCCCACGACCCGCGCGTGAAGCAGGCCGAGTCCGAGCAGATCGTCGCCGCCCTGCGCGCGAAAGGCAAGCCCGTCGAGTATCTGCTCTATCCCGACGAGGGCCACGGCTTCGCCAAGCCCGCCAACCGCCTCGACTTCTACTCGAAAGCGGAAGCCTTCCTCGCCAAGCACCTGGCGTAGGCGAACTCGCACCGGTGCGAGTCGAACTGTTTCCGGAAACAGTCCCAGGACGGGTCCGGCGACGGTCCTTCGAACGCAGCGTAGGCCTTTAGCCCGGGAACGGCCCGGGCCCTACGCCCGGGCCCTTTTGGGCCTTCCGGTGCTGAATATCCCGTCGAGAACAACCTACCATGGGGACATGATTCCCTACTCGATCCGCCGCGTCCTGCTCGTTCTCGCCGCCGCCGCTTTCATGATCTCCCGGGCCGCGGCCCAGACCGACGCCGATTTCTCCTCCGCGCTTCAAAAGGGCGCCCCCTCTCCCGCGCAGTTCGCGAAGATCAAGGCCAAGCCTCAGAAGCCCGCCGCGCCCGCGCCCAAGGCCCCGACGGCCGACGACGCCGTCTGGCAGAAGGTGCTCGAGACCGTGAAGCGCGACGGCGTGTACAAGCCCGGCGCCGGCCCCCTGCCGGGCGCCTTCACCATCGACGATTCCACCGGCGACCCGAAGGGCGCCCACGTCGAGCACAGCGTCGCCGTCCTGGGCATGGTCAACGAGGAGGAGCTCTTCGAGGCCATGGGCGCGATCTTCGTCGTCAAGAGCTACACGATCGACCCCAAGGACGGGAACTGGCGCGTCGACCAGTGGATGTTCATGACCGACATCTACGGCGAGGTGGGCGACGGCGGCCACGGCCTTGTCATCCAGACCCCCGACGGGAAGACCCTCTCCGCGACGCCCGAGAAGCTGAACCCCGCCGACCCCAAGATCCAGGCGCAATTCAACGCGATGCTCAAGCACTGGGCCGAGCGCGCCCCCAAAGGAGCCTGATCATGAAGATTCTCCCTCTCGCGCTCGCGCTGACGCTCGCGGTCCCCGCCTCGGCGGCCTCGACCGACTCCGATTTCGCGGCCTCGCTCGGAAGCGTGAGCGACGGCCTCATCGGCCGCGCCAAGTCCCACCAGGGCTTCTACCGGAAGGCGACGCAGGAGACCGGCCCCAACGATCCGATCCTGCTCGCGCAGAAGCCGCTGCTCGACCTGATCAAGAAGGTCGAGAGCTCGGTCGTATTCCTCGTGATGTCGACCCCGAGCGAAGGCCCCGGCAAGAAGCCCGGCGGCGGCATCTGCACCGGCTTCTTCACGGACGCGATGAAGGAGCTCGGGCGGCCGAGCATCATCACGACCAACGCGCACTGCGTCGAGAAGATGGCGATCGGGGCCGAGATCCAGGTCGGGCTGTACACCGGCGACGACAACCGCCCCAAGATGGTGAAGGGCAAGGTGCTCGCCTACGGCAGCAGCGACGCCGCGAAGGACGTCGCGTTCGTGGAGCTCGTCGACCAGAGCCTCAACCGCCGCCCGCTCCCGCTGTGGTCGAAGCTCGACCGCGGCGAGCAGGTCATCGCGATCGGCAACCCGCTGGGCATGACCTTCTCGGTCTCCCGCGGCATCGTCAGCGCGCTCGAGCGCAACCGCCTGAGCTCGACCTTCGTGCTCGAGATGAACCAGTCCGACGTCGCCGTGAACCCCGGCAACTCCGGCGGCCCGCTGTTCAACATGTGGGGCAGCGTCGTCGGCATCAACACGATGATCGCGTCCCAGTCCGGCGGCTTCGAGGGCATCAGCCTGTCCTTGCCCTCGTCCTACATCACCCTCGCGATGCGGCAGTACAAGCGGACCGGGAACCTGAAGCCCGGCGCGATGCAGGTGGAGATCTCGCCCTCGACGGAGACGCTGAAGCTCACGGTGCGCAAGGTCGCGCCCGGCGGCCCCGCCGAGGCGGCCAAGATGCAGGCCGACGACCAGCTGATCGCGGTCGACGGCATCGACCTGAGCGGCCCGGAGAACGAGGCCGCGATGAAGGCGTTCCTGACCCACGTGAAGTACCGCTCGCCGGGCGAGGTCGTCTCGGTCACCGTGCGCCGCGCCGGCAAGGACGTCGTCCTGCCGGTCACGCTCGGCGAGGCGAAGCCGCCGGAGCCGCCCCGACCCGAGTGGGCGCCGATCCCGCCGAAGCCGCAGGGCGACAAGTCCGGGCCGACCAGCTTCTCGATCTAGCGTCCACTTGACGCCCCGCGCGTCGGGGGTCATAATCGGGGGAGCATGGCCTCCCCCCTCCTGCTGATCGCGGCCCTGGCCGTCCCGGCCTCCGCGCAGAAGCTCCCGGACTGCATACACGTCTCGACGGCCGCGGCCCGCCCGCGCTACAAGGCCGACCTCGACGCGGTCCGCGACTGCCAGGAGAAGGCGCGCCAAAACCTGATCGACGCCGCCCGGGCCCGGGGCAGGCCGCTGTCGTATCAGAGCGTCGAGAGCATCGACGACCGGCAGCGGGCCGAGGTCCGCGAGTTCCTGGCCGGCAGCGGCACGATCATCGAGGGCTCCACCAAGAGCCGCCGGCCGCTCGGCGGCGCGTCCGAACGGGACCTGTCCCGGGTCACGCCCGAGGAAAGCGCGGAGATCAAGGCCCTCGAGAAGCGCCTGCACGCGGCCGCGGGCGACGGCAAGGAGGGCATCACGCCCGGGATGGGGCGGGACCTCATCGACACGCTCACGAGGAAGCAGGGCTTCGTCAGCTCCGACATGCGCGGCCTCATCGACGCCGTGGTCCGCGACGGAGGCAAGCTCACGCCCGAGACGATGAAGAAGCTGCAGGGCGCGGGGCGCGCGGCGAAGGGCGAGGGCCTCGACCTCGGCATCGACCGGGGAACCGAGAAGATCCTCCTCGAGCGCGACTTCGACGCGGACAAGGAGCAAAAACCGGAGGCCCACGCCGCCCCCGGCAATCTGTAAAATAAACGGGTGAAAACGAAACCCGGCGCGCTTCCCCTTTTCCGTCACCTGACGTCCGTGCCCACCGCCCCCTTCCGCGAGACCGCCGTCTCCAGGAAGGCCCTGGAGTGGATCGCGGAGAACCTCGGCTCCCGCGCGAAGGTCCGGCGCGTGCGCGGAGGCTTCATCGTGTCGTACCGCGGCGCGGGCGCGGGGCCGTCGCTGTGCCTGGCGGCCCACCTCGACCACCCCGCCTTCGAGCTGGTCAAGGTCTCGCGCTCCGGCGCGACGGCCCGCCTGCGCGGCGGCCTGCCGCCCCATCTCCTCCCCGGCGCGGCGGTGGAGGCCTTCCCGCGCGTCGCCAAGGGCAACGCGCCCCTGGCGCGCGGGACGATCGGTCCGCGGCCCGAGAAGGACGGCGGGACGTGGACCATCGCCTGGGACGCGCCGCTCGCCCCAGGCGCCAAGCCCGACTTCGCCGTGCTGGCGCTGCCCGCGTGCGAGACGAAGGACGGCTGGCTGCTGTCGCGCTCGGTCGACGACCTGCTCGGCTGCGCGATCGGCCTCGAGGCGATGCGGCGGCTGGCGAAGGCGCGGGCGAAGGTGAACCTGACCATCCTGCTCAACCGCGCCGAGGAGGTCGGCTTCGTCGGCGCGCTGGACATGATCCGCTCCGGCGTCCTGTCCCCGCTCGACTCCTACCTGTCGATCGAGTCCTCGCGCGAGCTGCCCGGCTCCAAGCCCGGCGGCGGCCCCACGATCCGGCTCGGGGATAAGGCCACGGCCTTCGATCCCAACCTCACCGCTTTGCTCGACGACGCGGCCGAGGCCCTGCGCAAGCGGGGGACCAAGGTCCAGCGCCTGCGCCTGACCGGCGGCACCTGCGAGGCGACGGCCTATCTCGCCTTCGGCTACGAGGCCGGCGGCGTGGCGATCCCGCTCGTCAACTACCACAACGGCTGGGGCGCCGAGGCGGTCGCGCCGGAGAAGGTGCGGCTGTCGGACGTCGAGGGCGGCGTCCGGCTCGTCGCCGAGGCGGCCAAGCGCTTCGGCGCGGCGACTTTGCGCGGCGTCCTGCGCGCCCGCCTCGAGAAGCGCCACGACGACGAGAAGCGCTCCCTCGCGCTTTAAAAGAAACCGTGACACCGCGGCGATAGCCCCGTCCCGGGGGCGCGCGCTACCATGGACTCCGGCGCAGAGGAGGAGAAAACCATGGCGAACGAACTGCAGGGCTTCACCGTCGCGATGCTGGTGACGGGCGGCTTCGAGGAGTCGGAGCTCGTCGAGCCCCGGAAGGCTCTCGAGGCGGCGGGCGCGGCGGCGCGCATCGTCTCCCCGGTCACCGGAGAGGTGCAGTCGGCGCGGCACGGCGCCCCCGGCGGGATGCACAAGGTGGACGCGGTGCTCGGCCAGACCCACGCGGGCGAATACGACGCCCTGCTGCTGCCCGGAGGCGTCGCCAGCCCCGACCGCCTGCGCATCATGCCCGCGGCCGTCGCCTTCGTGAAGCACTTCCTCGAAGCCGGCAAGCCGATCGCGGCCATCTGCCACGGCCCGTGGATCCTGATCGAGGCCGGCGGCGCGCGCGGCCGGCGCCTGACGTCGTGGCCCTCGCTGAAGACCGACCTGGTCAACGCCGGCGCGGAGTGGGTCGATCAGAAGGTCGTCGAGGACCGGGGCCTGGTGACGAGCCGGCGACCCGACGACCTGCCCGCGTTCATCCCGAAGATGATCGAGGCGTTCGCCGCGAGCCGCCTCGCCCACGCCGGCGTCGTGCGCCGGGGCAAGCGCTGAGAGGGCGGCGGCCGCCCGCCGCGGGGTGGTACAATGAAGGGGCCTTATGCGGCTCGAACGCTTCATCGGACTCAATGACCCCATTTCCAGCCTGAGCCATCTCACGGCCGCGGTCGGCGCCCTGGGCGGGACCTATTTCCTGTACCGCAAGGGCCGCGGCGACGCCCTGCGCGTCTCGTCGCTGATGATCTTCAGCGCCTCGCTGCTCTTCCTGTTCGCGATGAGCGGCGTCTATCACGGCCTTCCGCCCGGTCCGGCGCGCGTCTTCTTCCGCCGTCTCGACTACGCCGGCATCTGGCTCGTCATCGCGGGCTCGGCGACGCCCGTGCACGTCCTGCTCTTCAAGGGCCACTGGCGCTGGGGGCTGACCGCCCTGTTCTGGGGCGCGGCGCTCACCTGCCTCGTGCTCATCGACGTGTATTTCAGCAGCCTGCCGTACTGGTCCATCGTCCTGGCCTACATCGGCGTGGCCTCGCTCGGGGTCGTCTCCTTCGCCCGCATCACCGCGCGCTACGGCTTCAAGGAATCCGCGCTCCTGTTCCTCGGCGGCATCGCCTACATCGCCGGCGCGCTGATCGACTGGCTCGACGGGCCCGTGATCTTCACGGGCTGGCTGGGCGCCCACGAGCTGTTCCACTTCCTCGTGATCGTCGGCGCGTCGCTGCACTGGAGCTTCATCTACAACTGGGCGGGACGGCAGGACCTCGGCCGCTGAGCGCGGCTCACGCGGCGCGGAAGCTCCGCCAGATCCGGTACCAGAACAAGCCGCTTCCCGACGACTGCGCCGGCGGGCGCGCGTCCCGGATGAAGCGCCGGCCCGGCTCCTCCGCGCGCGGCGCCCGCGCCGCCCCGTCCGCCGCTCCCGCCTTGACGTATCTCCTGCTGATCTTCATGACGACCTCCGCCGGTTTTTCCGGCGGCTCATGATAGGAACCCGGGTTCAACTTTTCGTCAAGCGGCGGTCAAATAACTTTCAAATCACCGCGGGGCCTTTTCGGCGCGCGAGATGTCCTCGAGGGCGGCGCGCGCGCCGGGGCTGTCGGTCAGCGCGAGGACGCGCTCGTAGGCCGCGCGCGACGCCGCGTAGTCCTTCTCCTGGAAGCAGATCATGCCGAGCAGGAACTGAGCGCGGGCGTTGCCGGGGGCGCAGGACGCGGTCTGCTCGAACAGCGCGCGCGTGGAGCGGTAGGTGAGGTTGCGCTGGACGGCGATACCGGCCCAGACGACGAGGACGCCCGCGAGAACGTATTCCCCCCGGGCGGAGCGGCCGAGGCGGAGGGCGAGGAGAAGGCTCAGGCCGGCGGCGGGCAGATACAGGTAGCGGTCGGCGACGGGGGTCACGTTCGCGAACGGGACGAGGTGAAGGACGGGCGCGAGGCAAACGGCGATCCAGGCGAGGGCGAAGAGGCTCTCTTTGGAGCGGCGCAGGACCCCGGCGGCGGCGGCGAAGGCGCCCAGCCAGAATATCCAGAACGGGCCGGAGGGCAAGGTGCGCTCGAGGCATAACGGATACGGGACGGCGAGGGTGCGCAGGTAGAAGGCGAAGGATTCGAGGGAGGCGTAGTCGAAACGGCGGGGGAAGGCGCGCGGGGGCGAGAGGACGCCGAAGCGGAAGGTCAGGTAAACGGCGCAGATTGCGGCGACGGCGAAGGCCAGCGGCTTCAGACGGGGCATGGCGTCGCGGGCGAAGAGAACGACGTAGAGAAAGGACAACGGGACGGCGACGAGGGCGGATTCCTTCGAGAGCAGGCCGAGGGAAAGAAACAAACAGATTTTGAACGGCAACGAATGGTTATTGTTATCGGCGCAATACCGGATCACCGCCAGGAGAACGGCGAGGATGCTTGTCGCGGCGAACAAATGGCCTTTGAAGGAGGAGAAATTGAGAAGCTCGGTGTGGGCCGGGAAAAAAGCGAAAAGGCACGCGGCGAGGATCGCCGGCCTGCGGCCGGCGTCTAATTGCGAGGCGACCTGATAT
>JAMPYD010000042.1 GCA_023700845.1 Elusimicrobiota bacterium
ATTAG
The DNA here is from genome assembly GCA_023700845.1 of Elusimicrobiota bacterium. Lineage (GTDB taxonomy): Bacteria > Elusimicrobiota > Elusimicrobia > UBA1565 > UBA9628 > GWA2-66-18. Next base: position 6 of record JAMPYD010000042.1, read on the forward strand.
TAGGAAGATGATAGCGGTCATATTGCGATTCTCCTTGGGACCGATGACCTAGGAGGAGCGCGGAAGAAGGCCTAGAAGCGCGGTCCTTTGTCCCGCCGGGACCGGCCTTTTTCGGGATTTTCATTCCCTCGACTGGGGTTTTGAGCAACTCTCTGCTCAAAACCTCAGAGGGAGAAATGAAAAATCGATCGGGGACCCCAGTCCCGGAACATCTTGGCGAGGCCGGGGTCCTAGGGACAACGGCAAAATGCCGGGGGAGGCAGGAAAATGAAAACTCGATTCGGACTCGTCGCGGCGGCCCTTCTGGCGGCCGTTTCTTTCGCCGGAGCCGCGGAGACCGCCGTGCGGCCCAGCGTCGAGGTCGTGTTCGTCATCGACACGACGTCGAGCATGAGCGGGCTCATCGAGGGCGCCAAGCAGCGCATCTGGGCCATCGCCAACGAGATCTCCAAGGGCCGCCCGGCCCCGCGGGTGAAGATGGGGCTGGTCGCGTTCAAGGACAAGGGCGACTCCTACGTCACCAAGGTCTTCGACCTGTCGGAGAACCTCGACAACACCTACAAGGACCTGATGACCTTGTCCGCCGAGGGCGGCGGCGACGGCCCGGAGCACGTGATCGCGGCGCTCGACGACGCGGCGACGAAGATATCCTGGAGCTCGGACCCCAAGACCTTCAAGGTCGTCTACCTCGTCGGCGACGCGCCGCCGCACCAGGACTATACCGAGGCGCCGACGCTCGCGGCGGTGATGCAGAAGGCGGTGCGCCGCGGCCTGATCGTCAACTCGGTGCAGTGCGGGGCGGACGGCCAGACGACCGTCGCCTTCAGCCAGATCGCCCGCCTCGGCGAGGGGCGGCTCCTGCCGGTGCCCCAGGACGGCGGCATGATCGCGGTGGCGACCCCGTTCGACGACAGGATGGCGTCCCTGTCGGCGAAGCTCGAGGGCACGGGGCTGGCGTTCGGCCGGGGCAAGGCCGCGGCGGGCGCGGCCGGGCTGCTCGCGGCGTCGGTGCGCGGCATGGCGTCGGCGCCGGCGGCGGCGGAGCGGGCCGAGTACAAGGCGCGCAAGGGCTTCGACGCCGAGTCCGACCTGGCGTCGGCGGTGGCCGAGAACCGCGTGTCGCTCAAGGACGTGAAGGCCGACGAGCTGCCCGACGCCCTGCGCGAGATCCCCGCGGAGAAGCGCGAGGCCCGGCTCAGCGAGATCACGGCGGAGCGGAAGAAGCTCAAAAACGAAATGGACGTGTTGGTCGCACAGCGCGCCTCTTGGCTGAAGAAGCAGTCGGGGGCGAAGCGCGCGGACTCCTTCGACACGCGCCTGGTGGACGCGTTGAAGGTGCAGGCCGCGAAGAAGGGGATCGTCTACTAGGAGACGGGCCCGGAAACAGGGAAGGCCCCGACGCGCGTCGGGGCCTTCCTCATTTTACGGGTCAGAGTGGAGGTGCGAGCGGGATTCGAACCCGCGAATAATGGTTTTGCAGACCATCCCCTTGGACCACTTGGGTATCGCACCGTCTCAGGGGATTATACAGAAATCTACGGCGTCTGCGGATTCCCTTCCTCGGGCGGGACGGGGGCCGAGAAGTGGATTTTGTCGAAGCGCTTGAGCAGGTGGTCCTGGTGCGTGAGCTCGCGCAGGGCGCCGAACAGGCGTTCCATGCGGTCGATGACGGTGCCCGGCGCCCTGGGCGTGAAGACCTCGCCGCCGTCGACGAGGTAGGCGCGCCGGGCCGGGTCCACGAAAGTCCGGCCGATCATCACGTTGCCCGGGCGGGGATCGACGAAGGACAGGCCGGAGCGGGCGATGCGCAGGAACAGGTCCTGAAGCAGGCCGTGCTCCTCGGCGCCGAAGGCGTCGTCCTCGAGCATGCGCTCGACGGTGTCGCCGTAGACGCGCTCCTTGACGAGGGCGGCATGGCCGTCCACCGTGCCCGAGCCGAGAATCCGCGGCCCCGCGCCGATCTTCGCGGCGGCGAGAGTGACGTTCCGGTCCTTTTCCATGCGCCAGCGGCCCATCTCCGGGGGCTCGCCGAGCGCGCCGAGCTTGCGCGGCAGGTCGGTCTTGATCACCGCCCCCTCGACGGCCGGATGGGGGTGCACCACGCCGAAGAAGCCGCGGCCGAGAGGGGAGGTCCAGGAGCCGTTCCAGACCAGGTTCTCGCCCTCGAGGACGGCGCCCTCGGGCGTCTCCACGGCCCCGGGCGACGCGCCGTCGAACAGGAAGGAGACCGAGGGGTCCAGGCGCGCGGCTTCGGCGATCCGGGCCGCGTCGCCGAGCGGCGTGCGGCGCGCGGCGAGGGAGGGGAGGTCGCTTTCGGCCAGGGCGGGGACGCGGATGAGCAGGGCTGCGGTTTCGCGCGTGTCCGAGAGGGCCCGGGCCAGCACCGAGGCGGCGGCGCGCTCGGCGGGGTCTCCGGCGGCCATGGCTTTCAGGACGGCGGCGGCGGGCGCGGGGCCGGCGGACGGCGCGCGCACGGCGGCGTTGACGCGCGCCGCCGCGTCGGCGAGCAGGCCCGCCAGCGGCCCGCCGCCGGGGCCGTCCGGCGAGAGCAGGGCCGGATGGATGGGGGCCGAGACGGCCGAAGGCGGCAGCGGCGCGACCCGTCCGGAGCGGATCTGGGCGCCCGCGGGGAGGGCGAGGAGCAGGGCCAGCGCCGGCGCGAGCGGGACGGTTCTCATCCCGATAAGTATGGGTGGAAAGTAATAGGGCGTCATGGGTCAAAAGAACTATTGAGCCGGGGGGTCAAAAGTATTAGTATCCGAGTCATGACCACTGGAGAATTCGGCGAGAAGACGTTCACGACGTTCGAGGTCGCCCGCCTCTGCGGCGTGTTTCACACGACCGTCATCAACTGGGTCAACAAGGGCAAGCTCAAGGCCCGCGTCACCCCCGGCGGCCACCGCCGCATTCCTCTCTCCGAGCTGATCGTGTTCATGAAGAAGTACGACATGCCGATCCCGGCGAACATCGAGGACCCGCACAAGCAGGTCCTGATCCTCGACGACGAGCCGATGATGACGCGCCTCCTCGAGAAGGGCTTCGCCAAGTACAAGGAGCGCTACGCCGTGCAGGTCGCCAACAATCCCGTCGACGCGCTCGTGATCGTCGGCAAGAAGCTCCCGCACCTGCTCGTCGTCGACCTCATGATGCCCGTGATGGACGGCTTCCAGGTCTGCCAGATCCTCAAGTCGAACCCCGCGACGAAGGCGATGAAGATCGTCGCGATCTCCGGCAAGAAGCTCAGCGCGTCGCAGCAGGACTTCCTCGCGAAGAACTGCGACAAGTTCCTGCAGAAGCCGTTCGACATGAACGACCTCGTCGGCGAGATCGACAAGCTGCTCAACTGAGCGACTTGATTCCGTAACGACGGGGAGGCTACCCTCTCGTCATGATCCGCGCCGCCCTCGTCGTCCTCGCCGCCTTCGCCGCCGCCGCCTGGCTGCCCATCGCCCGGGCCTCGGACGCGCCCGCCTCCCCCGCCGAGCGCTCCCGCGCCGACGTCCATTTCCTCGCCGGCTTCGACCATTACCGGGCCGGCCGCGACGAGGACGCGCGGCGCGAATGGGCCGCCTGCCGGGAGCTCGACGAGAAGCACGATTTCTGCGAGTTCGCGCAGTCCGTCCTCGACGCGGGCGCGCCGCGGGCCGTCGAGCCGGAGCCCGAGGCGCCGGTCACCGCGGCCCCGCCGCACCCCGAGGCCAACCAGTCGTACCTGGAAGGCGTGATCTATTACCAGAAGGGCGATTACGAGAAGGCGCGGGACGCCTGGCGCAAGGCGAAGGACCTCGCGCCGGTCGGGTCCGACGTCGCCAAGGACGCGACGGCGGGGCTCGAGAAGCTCAACGTCCTTTACGGGACGGCGCCCCAGACGGGCGACAAGGCGCCTCGGAGCCTGAAGACGGGCGAGGAAAAAAAGGACGAGCACCTGGCCCTGCAGACGTACTTCTCCGGCCTCATCCATTACCAGAAGGGGGATTCCGAGAAGGCGCGCGTCGAGTGGAGGCGCGCGCTCGCCCTGGCCCCGCGCGACTCCGGCGTGGAGGCCGACGCGAAGGCCGCCCTCGAGAAGCTCGACAAGGACCAAGCCTCGACACGGCGCGACGGGAAGAAGTAAACTGGCTCCATGAGCCACCCGCATCAGCCCCCGTCGTCCCAGCCCGCGCCCGAAGCCGCCGCCCCCGCCCTCGACCTGCGCGAGAAAGGCGGCATGAAGGACGGCCAGCCCCAGCTCTCCGACAAGCGCCTGTTCATGCAGCTGACCGCGTTCACCGGCTGCCGCGACGCCCAGCCCCTGATCAACGGCCTGATCGGCTGCGGCGTGGACTGCGTCCTTTACGAAGAGGTCAACGACCCGACCGGCGTGGCCGTCCTGGCGATGACCGAGACGCCTGAGCTGTTCGTCACGAAGCTGCGCCGCGACCTGGCGTCGGGCCCGTTCAAGGACCTCAAGGTCAAGCCCGAGTTCTCCATGCTCGGCCGCACCTACTCGATCGGCTACGAGCCCAAGCTCGAGGACTGGCTGCTGCACCGCCCGCGCCGCATGGCGATGGACCCCGCGACGCCGTGGGCGGTCTGGTACCCGCTGCGCCGCACCGGGGCGTTCTCTCGCCTGACGAAGCAGGAGCAGGGGCAGATACTCAAGGAGCACGGCGTCATCGGCCGGCAGTTCGGCGACATCGGCGCCGCCTCCGACATCCGCCTGGCCTGCCACGGCCTCGACAAGAACGACAACGACTTCGTCATCGGCCTGATCGGCAAGGACCTGACGCCGCTGTCCCAGCTCGTCGAGACGATGCGCCCGACCGTGCAGACCTCGCAGTACATCCAGAACCTCGGCCCGTTCTTCGTCGGCCGCGCGATCTGGCGCACCCCGCAGAAGGCGTAAGGAGACCGAGCATGGCCGCCCGCAAATTCCGCGTCGCGATGTCCGAGCGCTGCTTCCGCTTCAAGCCGGACGCGCTGCCCAACCACGCGCCCCACAAGCCCGGCGTGTACGAGTTCGTCACGTTCGACGAGCAGCGCAACCCCGTCGTGCTGTACGTCGGCCTCGCGCTGACCGGCTCGGTGTACGAGGCGCTCGCCGCGCACATGGACAACAAGGCCGCGCCGACGGCGAACGAGCTGTTCGCCGCCGCCAAGGACGTGTACTTCGACTACGTCGCCTCCGCCGACATCGCGGACGTCGAGGAGCTCAAGGACATCGCCGGCGCCTTCGTCGCCAAGCACAAGCCCCGCTTCAACACCGGCCCGGCGCCGACGTCGGGCAAGCACGCGTCCGTCGAGGTCGAGGAAGTCGGCTAGGTGGAGCTGTCCTCGTTCCCGGCGCTCAACGCGTCGCTCAACGCCGCCTGCGCCGCCCTGCTGCTGACCGGCTGGGTCCTGATCAAGACGGGCCGCCGCGAGGCTCACCGCTGGGCCATGGTCTCGGCGTTCGCCTGCTCGGCCGTGTTCCTGGCCTGCTACCTGTGGTACCACTTCCACGCGGGCTCGGTGCGCTTCCAGAAGACGGGCCCCATCCGGACCGTCTACCTGACGATCCTCCTCACCCACACCGTCCTGGCCACCGCCGTTCTGCCGGTGATCCTGCGCACCTTGTTTCTCGCCGTGAAGGGCCGGTTCGAGGAGCACAGGCGCTGGGCGCGCTGGGCCTTCCCGGTCTGGCTGTACGTGTCGGTCACGGGCGTGACCGTGTACTGGATGCTCTACCGCCTGTAGCCGCCGCCAAAGGGCCCGCAACCCCTTGGGCCCATTGTTGAGGCGCTCCTGCGCCCTCCGAACCTCCCGCCTCCGGGGCGGGGCGGTTAAACTGTGGGCATGATGATTTCCGCCCCGCTGGCCGCCGCCTTGATCGGCCTGTCGCTTCCCGCGCACGGCGCCGCTCGATCCGCGTTGGCCGTTCTGCCGGACTCCTTTCTCGCCCTCGTCCCGGCCCCGGTTTCCGCGCCCAAGCCCACCCTCGTGGCGACCGGGCGGTTCGAGGACGTGGTCGTCGCCCTCGTCGACGAGCTCTCCGCCAAGGACCCCGCCCTCTTCGCCGCGATCCGCGCCGAGGAGGCCCGCATCCGCGCCCTGCCGACGCGCGAGCGGCGCGCCGCGGCCGTCGAGGCCGCCTATCCGGCCCTCGAGGAGGCCCTCGACCGCTCCGCCGCGCAAGGCAAGCTGAGCGCCGTCGGCGCGGCGAACTGGGCGGCGTTTCGCGCCCAGGCGAAGGAGGCCATCGCCTCCGGAACCCTTTTCGAGACGGCCCAGTTCGCCGGCAAGGCCTTCGACGAGAGGGTCCGCCGCCTGCTCGATCAGGGCAAGACGATCCTGGACCCGAACCGGCGGCTTCCGGAGACCAAGGCCGAGTATATGCGCCTCTCGGATCGGATCCACGCCGGCCTCGCCGTCCCGGGCAACTCGACGGCGCTGACGACGCGCCAGCTCGACGCGGCCTTCGCGATGGTCGGCGGCGAGTTCGGCATACGGCCCGATTTCCTCAAGTACATGGCGAAGACCGAGTCGGGCCTGCGGCAGACGGTGCCGTCGAACCCCGCGGCGTCGGGGATCATGCAGATCGAGCGCGTCCACACCGGGGCCTACGCCGGCGAGCGGAACGTCGGCAACGACACCATCACGAACATCGTCTTCGGCGGCCTGCTCCGGGCGCAGACGGACCGGGAGATCGCGCGGCGCTTCACGGCGGCCGGCCTCCCGCCGCCGAGCAATCCGCGCGTCGTCGAGTTCCTGGGCGACCTCGCCTACAACCGCGGCCCCGGCCTGCTCCGCCATATCGCGCGGTTCGCCGCGGAGCAGAGCATCGACGTGAACCGCTTCGCCGACTACGTCGGCGGCCCCGGCGGCTCCTACGACATCATCGACGGCGGAAAGTCGCTCGTGGTCATCCCCGGCCCCGGCACGGACGTCGACCGGACGGGCGGGAACTCGGTGCTGGCGAAGTCGTCGGAGGCCGTCGGGCGGGTCCGGTTCAGCAAGAAGCTGACCCAGGGGCTCGGCGACCGCAACGGCGACGGCCGGGTCGACCACCTCGACGTCTGGCTGACGCGCGGCATCAAGTACCTCTCCGACCCCAAGCTCCAGTCGTAGGCGCCCCGCGTCACAATCAAGTCACCTCCCCGGAGTGGGCGCGCGCCGTCCGCCTCAGCGATAATGGGCCATGATCGCGACATCATCCCCGCCGCGCGGCCGGCCCGATGGCTCGGGCTAGAGGGGCCGCCGCTCTCTTGGCCGCCTGCCTGCTTCCTGCCGCCGCCCGGGCGGCGGACGTCTGCCCCGGCGTCGCCTTCGAGGGCGCCGCGATCGACCTGACGGCGGTCGAGCGGCGGCTGGTCTGCGGCGATCCGGACAGCGAGGCGTGGCGGGAGGTCCCCAAGGCCCAGGCCCGGCGCTTCCTGAAGGCCTTTCTCCAGCAGCGCGGCTATCACTATCCGCGCATCGACGACGCCGGCCCCGGGCTGCGCGTGGATCCGGGCGAGAAGACCGTGATCAAGGCGCTCGAGGGGGACAACCTTCCGCCCGGCGTCGACCTGAGCAAGCGCCGCCGCGTCGTCGGCGAGGCGATGACGCCCGCCATGCTCGACAAGCTGAAGGCCGACATCGGCGAGGAGCTGCGCAACCGCGGCTATCCTTGCCCCGAGGTCGCGCTGTCCGCGGACGCGAAGACCGGGGCCGTCGTCGCCCGGTTCGCGGGAGGGGAGACCCATGTCGCCGACCCGATCGAGGAGCCCGCGATTCCGGGCATCGACCCGGGCATCTTCCGCCGCTTCGAGGCCTTCCGGCGGGACCGGCCGATCGACCAGCGCCTGCTCACGCTGACGTCGAACCGGGTCGTCAGCGAGGCGCTGTTCCTGAACTCGTCGTACGACGTGACGTGCGGCACCGAGGGGGTCCGGATCGTCCATCGCGTGGCGTCGGCGCCGCCCCGCCTGCTGCGCATCGGCGTCGGCGTCGACTCCGAGGGGCTCGTCCTGTTCCGCGCCCGCTGGAAGCACTCCCGGATCGGCTGGCGCGCCAGCTCGAGCGAGGCGACGGCCTTCGCCTCCAAGCGGGAGCAGTCCCTCGACGCGCTGATGCGCCACTACCTCCGCCCGTCCTCGCGCCTGCACCTGATCCCGCACGCCGCCGCCGCGCGGACCGACGAGCCGCGCTACGAGGCCGTCTCGGGCCGGGTCTCCCTGATGCCGGCGTACGCCTGGGACGACCAGACGATGCATCTCGAGGTCCGGGCGGGGCCCGCGCTCGAGTACGCGGACACGCGGCGCGGCGTCGGTCCCCAGAACTCGTACTTCCAGACCTTCAACACGTACGTCGAGGTCACGAGCCACCGCTACGAGTACTTCGTGCGCGATCCCCGCGCCGGCTTCCACGCGACGCTCGAAACGGCCTCGCGCGTGTCGGAGATCAGCTCGTCGCTGACCGCCCACCGGGTGCGGCTGTGGACCGAGAAGCTGTGGAACGTGGGCGGCCACGAGCCGCCGCTCGCGGTGCTCGGCGCGCGCGGCTGGGTCGGCGGCACCGTCGTCGGCGACGTCGACGCCGCCCGGCAGGAGCTGCCGGTGTCGATGCGCTTCTTCATCGGCGGAAACTCGGATTTCCGCGGCGTCGGCCCCGGCGAGCTCGGCGACGAGAACGGCTTCCTGACCGGCGTCTATCAGGGCCTGGAGCTGAGGGCGGGGGACCTCCTGCCCCTGAAGCTGCAGCCCCTCGTGTTCATCGACGCCGCGATGGCGGGGCGCTCCTCTTTGCGCCTCGACCCGGACGTGTACTACGCCCCCGGCTTCGGCGCGCGCTGGCCCACGCCGATCGGCGCCTTCCGGGTCACCTTCGCGCGCAGCCTGCTCTGGCGGCGCGACCCCGCGACCGCTCCGGGCCGCAGCCACTGGCAGTTCTTCTTCAGCTACGGGAGGGAGTTCTGATGCGGAGATGGGGGCGGCGTCTCGCGGCGGCGGCGCTCGGGCTCGGCGCGCTGGCCGCGGCGTTCGCGGCGGCGTTCCTGGCGCGCCCCGGCCTGCTGCTCACGAGCCGCACGGCCGGCGCCGCCGTCCTGCTCCTCGGCGCGCCTTACGCCCCGCGCTGGTCGGGCTTCGAGTTCGCCGCCGAGGCGGCCGGCTTCCGGCGCCACCGCTACGCGCTTCGCGCCGCGGACCTCTGCGCGGGCGGGGGCGCCTTCAAGGCCTGCTTCGCGCGGGTCGAGGCCGCCGCCGTGGTCCGCTACACCCGGACGGGCCCACGGGTGGAGCGCCTCGACTCTTTGACCGCCGAGGGCGGCGCCGTGTCCGTCGACCTTCGGGGCTCCGGCTCGGGCCCCGCCGCGCGGCCGCCCCTCGGGCTGTTCACGATCCCCGTGGGGCCGCTGCGCGTGCGCATCGACGAGCTCGACGTCCGCGCCGGGGGCGCGGCGCTCAAGGGCGCGCTCGACGCGTCCCTGACGCCGGGCGCCCGCCGGCCGCTGTCGGTCTCGGCCGACGCGTCCGTGCGCGGGGCCGGAGGGACGCGCCGCGTCAAGGCGTCGCTCAGCGCCGACACCGACCTGTTCCGGGGCGTCGCGCCGACCTTCCTCGACGCGCTCGGGCGCGCGGACGCCGCCGGGCTCGGGCGCGCCCGGGCGGAGGTCCGCGTCCGGCGCGCGGGGGAGAGGTTCGAGGCCGCGGGCGGCGCCGAGGTCTCCGCGTCCACGGGGCCGCTGCGCAGCCTGAGCCTGACGGCCTTCCGCGGCTCCGCGGGCGGCGGCTCCGGGGAGGCGAGCGGCCGCTTCAAGATCGCCCCGGCCCGCCCTCCCGGCGAGCGCTTCGCCGAGCTCAAGGACGTCTCCGGCGCCGCGAAGCTGAGCGCCCGGGTCGAGGACGGGCGGCTGTCCTCGGCGTTCACGGCGGAGCTCGATCCGATCGCGGCCTGGTACGAGCTCACGGGCGGGCTCACGCTCCGTCTCGAGGGCGACGTCGACCGTCCCGTCTCGGAGATGACCCTGACCCACGAGGCGCGCGCGCGCCTGAAAGCGGGCTTCGAGAAGGTCGTCGCCTTCCTGCGCGACACGAGGCACGCCGTGCCCGCCCCCTTCCACGTGCTCGCGGGGCCGGTCGAGCTGGTCCTCGAAAGCCGCGGCGACCCGCGCGCGGGGCGGCAAAGCCTGCGCTACCTGCTCACGACCGGGCTCGCGGGGGCGCGCCAGCGCCTGGCGGCGCGCGCGGACGGCGTCCTGGTCGCCGACCGGATCGGGACGCCGGGGCTCTCCTTCGCGCATGAGGGCGTCGTCGTCCTGAAGGACGCGGCGCTCGAGCTCCCGCGTCTCGCGGTGGGGCCCGCGCCGGCGGTCGCCGTGGACCCGCGCATACGCGTGCCGGGCGCGGCCGCCGCTGA